>CAUHML010000244.1 GCA_959606905.1 uncultured Bacteroides sp.
GAAACGTACGATAATGGTATTAACATGTTGTATTTAAAATGTTTTTACTTGGGGCTGACGCTCAGTGGAACGAAAACTTACGTTAAGGTTTAATTGTTAAAAAGGATCTCTTATGGATCCTTTTTAGGGGCTACTAAGTGGGTTGAGGGTCAATGGAAGCAAAACGTACGTTAAAAAACCTAACTATATGATTTTAAATACATAAGATTTCCCCTATCTCACATGGAAATACTTTTATAATTTACCTAGGTTTGTTAATTACTATTCTTAATATCGCTAATTATGACGATAGTTGAAATATGAAATAACTTTAATAAATATCGCACTGAGTAAATTATTAATACTCAACCGGAATCATGAAATAATAATCCCCATCCTTTTAAGGATTTTAAAACCGGCATCCTGAGGGATTTTCATAGAAGAAACCTTATTTATTTCATGATTTATATCAAGGCCATCAGTCAATGAAAAGTCACAGCGAGATAAATCACAATGCCTGAATTCGGTATTATTAAATTCCGACCCGGTGAAATCAGATTTACGGAGATCAGTTTCTTCAAATAAACAATCTCTGAACTTTGTAAATAAAAAACTTGATTTCTGCAATCGCAAACCGACTAAGTCAATAAATCTCATTTCGCAATTATCAAGAGAAAACGTACAGGGGAACATAATATCAGAGACGTTCACACCCTGCAGTAAACAATTTTTAAACTCACAATCAATAAGTTTAAAAAAATCGAGACTCAAGGTTTTTAATGAGCAGTTTATAAACAGGCAATTTTCAAACTCACAATCGCGAAGGTTTATATTGTCTAGTTGAATACGTTCAAAAATACAATTATAGTAGCTAGCATTCGATATTTTCGCTTCATTCAGTTGTCTTTTTGTTATTTTTTTACCATTAATCTCCATCAATCAACCCTCAGCTCCCATAATTTCTTTGATAAAAGCCTTTTCTGGCGTATTTTCGTTGTTTACATGCATGAAATTATCCATATCAGTATAGTGCTTAATACCATTCCTAGACAACATGTAGAATGGAATACACCCTCTGGTAAGTTCATCAAATATATGTGTTGAGAAAAAAATAGTTTTCCCATTAGCGGCAATTTCGTTAATAAGATCCCACAACATCATTCTGTATTGAATGTCAATACCAACCGTTGGTTCATCCAGCAAAAAGAAACGGGCATCCTTACAGAGAGTTAACATCAGGGATATTATAAGCCATCGTTTTTCACCATAACTTACCGTATAGGTTCTTTTATGTCTTATTTTTTCATACCGGATAAAAAAATCATCATTCCACTTACTGTTAAGTTCTGCCCACGCCTGCTTTTTGGTCAATTTATTAAAACAGCAAATTAGATCAAAAACCTCCTCATTTCTAAGCGTCCCGGAAAGATTTATCACTTGAGGCAGACTTACCATTTCACCACCAGTGAAGTAACGTTTGACAGAACCTTCATAATTGTCGCTTCCCCCTTTTATTATGTTAAAGAGGGTAGTTTTCCCGGCCCCATTTTCACCAAGCAGACCTATCAGTCCTCCCTGCTTTATTTCAAGCGACAGATTATTGAATACAGGAGGATGGCCTTTGTATGAAAAGCTAAGGGAGTTTATTTCTAAAAGTGGTAAAGTCATTGAGAACTCCACACTGGTTCTGTTTTGAAGGTCAGCGCTGAAATCAGACTTATGATAAACATGAGGCCATAGACTAAAATAGTGATGTACGATAACTCAATGCCTGGCTGGAGAAGTGTGGAGTATATGGCAATCGGATTTATGATATTAATCCAGTAAACTAGTCCATCGTTATATTTTAATGATACGATCCCTAAAACCATACACACCGTTATCAACACGGAATAGATAGTGCTGGCTGTCTGGAAAGTCACACGGAATGATGCCATAAACGTCAGTGAAATCATCATCATCACATTTATGCATATAGTTTTTAAAATTAATATAACCGTCTGATAGTCTGGCCGTGCCTGGAATCCAATGAATACGACTGTAATAAAAAATAACACATACATAACTGACATGATAAGAGAAGCCATCAATTGAGAACGAATAAACAACAAACGGCCCTCTATACTGTGGACGAAGGTAGCAATAAAACCACTTTCTCTTCTGCCTGTCAGATACAGACAGTAATTAAAAAGAACAACAGAAAATGAAATATATCCTACGAACCACGATATCTGATGCTTCAGCCATAATGTATCACCGAAATGCTGTTCAATTTCATTGAAATGCAGAAAAAAGAACAACACGGTTGGAGACATAATAGTCCATATTATGCTAAAAGGAGTTCTGATTTGTTCCATTAAAAAAATAATCGTCATTCTTAATGTTGCCACAATATTTCCTTATGGAAATGGAACCATTTTAGATTCTCTTTGTTTAATACCGTTTCCGGCACAGTATAGTTTATTGTTAAAATTTAGTGCTCCTGAACCGTTCATATGAAGGAAAAAATCAGGACTTACTATTTTTGCATACCAGACAAGATGGTCGCTAATTCTTTCTCTCGCATAGTAAACAAAAATATTACTAGATATTTTTTCTAGGTAGCTAAGTAAATCATCTTCTAATGTATTGTTTTCAAGAGACAATATGACATCCTTATGCCGCAGCCTGGTGTTTTCGCACAAATCAGTGAAGGACTCATATTTGTTGCATGACATAAAATGGCGCTGATAGCTGTCAATGATATCCTCATCGGTATAGCCACCAATAAGGAAATTGTGCATACATATATATGATTGCCATAGTTCCGTTACAGATTTAAACAGGGCTTTTTTCAGACTACCGGCATAAGATAACCCGGTACTATATTTTATCTGACTACATTTATTTGTTGTACCATAAAGCGTCAGTACTGCGTGTCCTGGCGCTCCGGGGAGGGTGATATCGAAAATTCTGAGCTCACCTTCAGCTCTGAGGGCTACTAAAATTTCATCTATATAGTTGATCCCTGTTATGACGTCTCCAGAAATTTCAGTGTTTGCTTTTCCCTGTAACCAGTAAAGCAGTAACGACTGTCTTTCCATAAACTCGCACAGGGCACCGTCCATAGCATCGTTTAAATTACCATGAAAGCTACATCCGCATGTATCTCTGTCAGGGTAAAATTTCAGGTCATCAGCAGCTGTTATATTGTCGAGAGCAATAATGACCGCTGGGATTTCTTGTTTCTCCAGGCTAAACAGATTGAAGGCGCGAGTAGTCTTGAATCTGTGGGTCTTGACCGCATCCTCTGTCAGCGAAGAAGTCTGAACAAACGCTTCTGTAAAAGCATCTGCGGCTGGCGGATCCATCATTTCGTATAATGTTTTTTCACTGCCAGCTACGATCTCATTAAAAAAATGGCGGCGTTCAAAGTATTCACCTATGGCTCCCTGTATTGACTTCAGTGTTTCACCAGCTGCACTGGCTGGTGTAATTCTCTCGTAGTCCCATACCTGAGAAAAAGTGGGCATTTTTCTGTTCAACTTTGGGCTCATGACCATTGTGGCTGGCCATGCGGACATCAGGTGACTGTAGACATTAATCATCGATGACATCTCCAAAAAATTGAACAATCAGCGGTGCGGCAGTCCTCTGGTCAACATTCATGGTTTTTGCTACGTATGAATCAGTAAATCCCGCCCATACGCGGTTTCTTAGCCCAATTTGATCTGCAACCAATCCCGCATTCTGATACATCGAACCTGCTTCCATTAAGGCCATCCTGTAACCTCTGTACCGGTACTTGAATAAAGCTTTTTCAAAAATGACGCAATAGACAAGTGCAAAATGGGGTCTACCGAGACGTTCTGCATCTCCACCGGACAAGCTTCGGTAAAGCTCCTGGGTATCACACGCAGCGACCGGTTCTAATGCCCGACTTAGTGGCAGGTAGTGATAAACGTTAGTTCCGGTCTGCCAGTTTTCCGTGTTTTCAGACAATCGGCATAAAAAAACCTCAACTGGGTACTGAGCACCACCTGAAGGGTAAGGCCGCCTGACGGAGGCTGGATCAGGAGAACTGAACGCATTAACGAGCAGCTTTTCAATAGTGTGAA
>CAUHML010000245.1 GCA_959606905.1 uncultured Bacteroides sp.
AATCAGGGAGTAGAACCTGTGACGGCATTGATAGACAGTTCGCAAAGTCGTCTCCGTCCTGTGATGATGGCTTCGCTGACTACGATTTTGGGAATGATTCCATTGTTGCCGGATGCCATGTTCGGTTCGTTGGCGGCTTCTATTATGGGTGGGTTGCTGTTCGGCACGTTGATAACGTTGCTTTTTATCCCGATTTTGTATGCATTATTCTTTCATATAAAAAAGACAGACAAATGAAAAAAGAAATTCTTGTAGCCATTAGTGTAGCGGGTGTATTGTTCGGCCTGTCGGTTTCTCTTGCCGCGCAAGAAAAACTAAGTCTGGCGCAATGCCGTGAAATGGCACTGAAATATAATAAGGATATGGCTGCCGCTAATAAGCAGACGGAAGCAGCCCGATTGATGTCTCTTAGTTATAAAGCCAATTTCTTCCCTAATTTTACAGCCAACGGAACGGGTATTTATAGCACAGCGGATGGAAGTCTCGGAGTTCCGGGAGGAAACCTTCCGGTTTTCCTGCCCAATCCTGCTACCGGAGAACTGGTATCGAGCGGTTTCGCTTATTTTCCCGGACTGAATCTGGACTATAAGGTCGGAACTGTTTACTCGGGCGGTATACAAGTGGAGCAACCTCTTTATATGGGAGGAAAAATCCGTGCCGCCTATAAAATGTCACTACTGGGAAAAGAAATGGCACACTTGAACGAAGCCTTAACTACTTCGGAAGTTATTCTGAATACAGATAAAGCATACGTGCAGTTAGTGAAAGCCAAGGAAATGAGAAAAGTGGCGGAAAAATATCACGCCTTACTGACGGAACTTTTCAAAAATGTGAAGAGTGCTCACCGGCATGGCATGAAACCGCAGAATGATGTACTGAAAGTGCAGGTGAAGCTCAACGAGAGTGAACTTTCTTTGCGAAAGGCTGATAACGCCCTCCGTCTTGCGGGTATGAATCTCTGTCATTACATCGGACGCCCTTTGACAGCACAGATTGATATATCTGATGATTTTCCGGAAGTGGAGCAGGAATGGAAAGTGCAGGTTTCTGATATTACCGCCCGTCCCGAATATGGAATCTTGAACAAACAAATAGCCATTGCCGAGCAGGAAGTAAAGCTGAATCGTAGTGAACTATTGCCGCGTATCGGTGTCAGAGGTAGTTATGATTATCTTCACGGATTGGAAGTCAATGATGAAACTTTGATGAAAAAGGGTGCTTTTTCCGTATTCCTGAATGTCTCTGTCCCTCTGTTTCATTTTGGCGAACGTACCAATAAAGTAAAGTCTGCCAAAGTGAAGTTGGAACAAGCTCGTCTTGAACAGGAAAATGTCAATGAAAAGATGTTGCTGGAGTTGATGCAAGCTGCCAATAATCTGGATGAGGCCCGGTTGGAAACGGAGCTTTCCGAACGTTCGCTGGAACAGGCAGAGGAGAATATGAAAGTCAGTGGTAAGCAATATGAAGTGGGACTGGAAACTCTTTCGGATTATCTGGAAGCACAAGTGCTTTGGCAGCAGGCTTATCAGACGAAAGTGGATGCCTATTTCCAATTGTATGTGAATTATGTGGCTTATTTGAAAGCGGCGGGACAACTGCAATGATAAAACCAGTATTCTGGACATCCTTATGGAATGTCCAGAATACTGGTGATGATTTGTACCTGTCGGGGAGTAAAAGTTCGTGTACGCGGATGATAACCTGTGGAGTCAATAACCGGAGCAGTTCTTTATTTATTTTAATCCATTTGGTGAATATGCGTATGGCGCAACGGGGGGTAATGTTCGGATTGTACATACAAGCCAATTCCTTTTTCTTATAAGTTTTAATGCGAAACGGAATTTCTTCCTCTTCTGATGGCAATTCTTTCATGTTGATATTTTAATGTTTTAAGATGTTGTAAAGATACAAAATAAAAAAGGCGTTGTCAAGTCTTTTACAGGAATACTTTGGGAAACAGTATCCGCCCGTAGGCGGGTACTGTTTTCCTGCTTTTAAAGGCTGATGATTAATCTTATGCTGCCGGGTCCGGTGCTTCTCCTTTGCCGTCATCCGGGTTTGGATTCGGGTTGGGATCCGGTTGCTCCGGGCTGATGGAACCATCATCGGAAGCCACCGCTTTTTGAACACTGACTTTACTTAGCATCTCTTTGAATTTGTAGCCCGGAGTGAAAATGATTTTCACTCTGCGTATCGTATCGCTATCTACCTCTTTTTCAGTATCCTGACTTTCGCAATTCATACCAGGACGGAAGCATCCGAAATCTCCTAATTGAACAGAGATGCCTTTTCTAAGGTTGAGATTCAATGTATCGATCAAAGCATCGAGTACAAATTTCACTGCTCCACTGGGAACCATTCCAACTTTAGTGATTTCCTCACACAAATCTCTGAAATCCACCGTATTGGTGATTACATTTTGTGCTACATACTTTTCAGCTTTAGTTTTATCAAAGCCGAATGTTCTTTTTTTAATGACGTATCTAAGTGCCATAATTTTTTGTTTTTTAAATTAGTTACTTTATTTATCAATTCTCTTTGTGATCACGATGCAAAGATACTATGGGCACTTTCCGGGGAGGTGCTTTAACGGTCCTAGATGTACGTACTTTGATTCACTTTTATTTATTTTGTTTGTATGATTCTGATTTATAGATCCTTATATATTCTGCTTTAATAGCCATTTCCAAATAGGGAATATTTCAATCAGTTTCACGATACTCAAATGTTCTTGATAATCATAAAATATGCCGAAAAACGATGAACGTTGCAAGAATAAACACTATATTTGTACATATTACACTAAGATAATAGAGGTATAGTATGCTACATTCAAGCCAATCAGCCCCCGTTGTTGATGGCAAAGTCATGGAGTTTGTGATTTTTGCCATTGAGAGTGCCGCCCAGAAGTTGGGTATTCCGGCTCCTACTCTCTATAACCGTTTGGAAAAACTGAATCTTATCCGTCAATACCTGATAAGTGGATATGACATGCTTCACACCCAGAGTCGTGAGTACATAGCCGATACGTTGGTAGAAGCTCTTGAAAACTGGGAAGCCCATTATAAAGAAAAAGGAGAATCTGTATGAAGGTCTATCATGGTAGTACGCAGGCCGTAGAGTATCCTTTGGTCGGTGTCGGACGCGAAAACCTCGACTTTGGTAAAGGATTCTCAATCAACGTCTCATTGACGAGTGTCTCTCTTTCAAAGAATATGTAACAATAAAATAAACTGCGTTTATGATAGATGTATTAGTATGGAATAAATACACTCGTGTGGTGATGCAATTAGCGGAGCGTTTGAATATTTCTCCCGAAAAAGCATTGCACTTGTTCTATAATAGTAAGGTATATGCATTGCTTCTTAATAAACAATATCCGCTTATAACGTTGAGTGATGCCTACATCACTGATGAAATCATACTTGAGTTACAACAGCAATAATCTTGTTGTGGCTCTTAATTCTGTGTTCCAAGAGTTTATACCTTTATATATACAGTCAACTTTCCAACCCCTTCTTTCCGTATTATTCCGTCAGTGATAAAGGAATTTAATTCTTCAATAGCTACTTTTTTATTTCGTCCTGTCAGATGGCTATAATCTGTCCGGCTGATGAATAGGTGATTTTCCAAATATGTGTTGAGGCGCTCGCGACACGTCTCACGGGAGATACTATTTTTCTTAGGGCGTGTGATAGATTCTCCTCGTTGCAGCCTCATTTTGTCGCCTACTTCTTTCTTGAATGGACGACTTGCGCGGAAATTAATATTTTTCATTTGGACAGACGCTGCCCGAATTTCTTTTTTATCTTTAACCGGCGGACATTGCAACGATGTAGAGAAGAATCCGAAGTTTCCCATTTCTACATTCCAGCCGTCGGCTAGTAAATCCCGTGCTTCATTGGCAAAGGCTTCCATGGCTCCTGCCAATAAACTTCTGCTGATACCGGTAAATTTGTGGACACGATCCAGAAACTCTTCTTTATCTACGGTTCCTTTGGAGACAATACGGGCATGTAGCGGTTGTTTCTCT
>CAUHML010000246.1 GCA_959606905.1 uncultured Bacteroides sp.
CGAAAGGATTTCCGTGCCAATGACAATGGAGAACCTTCCGGAACAGCGGGAAAACCCATTCTCGGACAGATAAATTCAAATGAACTGACGGATATCCTGATTATAGTAGTTCGTTATTTTGGAGGAATCAAGTTAGGGACAAGCGGATTGATCGTGGCTTACAAGGCTGCCGCTGCTGAAGCTATTGCTGCCGCTACAATTATAGAAAAGACAGTAGATGAAGACGTGACGGTAATGTTTGAATATCCTTTCATGAATGACGTGATGCGCATTGTGAAAGAGGAGGAACCGGAAATTCTCAATCAGTCGTATGACATGGATTGTAGTATGACGTTACGTATTCGTCGTTCGATGATGCCTAAATTGCGTGCTCGTTTGGAAAAGGTGGAGACAGCTCGTATTCTTGATGATGAGAATGTATTGTAAGTAAGATCTTTAAAATATTGCATGAGAAATAAATATCATATAATTTTCAATTTGTTTTTAAGCTTCTTTGCTTTGATAAGCGTTCAGACGCAAGTACAAGCACAGGAGACTCAAAAGCTCGCTCCTAATAATATCCCTGTTCCGTGGTATTCGCAGAAAATCACGGGATGTCCTTACTCGCATTGTTCTCTGGCTTCTTCGTTAATGGTCTTTGACTACTTTAAAGGCATGACGACCGATACACAACGTACAGCCCAGGATGCAGAAAAGAAACTGATAGAATATCAACGTAACTACTTTCTGAAAAAACGTGCTCCCTTCCGTCGTCGTACATCGATAGGGCAGGGAGGATACTATTCTTTTGAAATTGATTCTTTGACACGTTATTATGAAAACATGATAAGTGCCGAACATTTTCAGCAGAAAGATTACCGAGTATTGAAAGATTATATTGATCGTGGTATACCTGTGCTTGTGAATGTGAGATATACAGGAGCAGTTCGTGGTTTGCGTCCCGGTCCGAGAGGGCACTGGATGGTACTTCGTGGCATTGACGATAAACATGTGTGGGTAAATGACCCCGGACGTTCGCCAGAGATGCGGAGTAAAGGAGAAAATATCTGCTATCCAATAAAGAAACAGCCGGGCAATCCTTCCTATTTTGATGGTTGCTGGACGGGACGATTTATCATAGTCACTCCTAAAGAATGGATTCGAAACTCCCTGTTTGCACAAGTAGGCAAGCTTCCTCCTTTGGAGGAAGTAACTCATATAGTACCTCCTGTTGCGTTGCCTGTAATCTTACCGCAGGTTATTAATCAGTAAGCAATTCATTGTGAAGATAGAAATTTCTTAGTGAAATTAGGATAAAAAGAACATTAGTAAAATAAAGAAGAACAAAGATATATGGCATTCGAAGCAACCAAAAAAGAATGGTGCGAACTCTATTCTTTCTTTCGTCTCCTGGCAGACGGAAAAGTAGTGCTAGGCACAGCAGACGCAAAGGCGGGAGAAACATCTTGGCCTATTGCAATGATTCAACGGGAAGAACATGATGGAACACGTCAATATTATATTGAGGAAGATGCGATTCGTATAGAAGCAGAGAGCGGAACTAAATTCATGCCTCGCGAAGACTTTGGTATTGTAGCTGATTTGATATTGCGGGCTGTGAAATCTTCTTCGGAAGATGACGTAACCTCTCCGGAAGGAGTAGAAGAGTTTTTAGATGAAGCTGCCATTTTCGATTTGGAAGCAAAAACAGAAGATCGTACCGATTTCTCCATTGCATTTTGGCATCCGGAAGCTCCGTTGAGAGGTTTTAATGTTCGTTCACGGTTGGGGGTAATGAATCCGTTACTGGACGGAGGACGTGCTGCAAATCTAAAACTGGAACAGAGTGGAGTCAAATTTGCCACTCCCACAGTGAATAAAATCAATGCTTTGCCTGAATCTCCCAATGAGGTTGCCGAGCGAATGATGATGATCGAACGATTGGGCGGTGTACTTAAATATTCTGATGTAGCCGACCGGGTATTCCGTAGCAATCTTCTAATGATTGACCTGCATTTTCCACGTGTCTTGACAGAAATGGTTCGTATTATGCATTTGGATGGTATCTCTCGTATTAGCGAGCTGACGGAAGTTATCAAACAAATGAATCCGTTAAAGATTAAAGATGAACTGATAAACAAGCACAAGTTTTATGAGTTTAAGATGAAGCAGTTCTTGATGGCATTAGCTTTAGGTATGCGTCCCGCAAAGATTTATAATGGATTGGATTCGGCTGTGGAAGGTATTCTGTTGGTGGGCGGAAGTGGAGAGGTGCTCTGTTATCATAAATCAGAAAAGCAAGTAATGGAAGACTTTTTGTTTCAAAATACCCGTTTGGAAAAAGGATCTTTGGAGAAGGATAAATACGGATTTTTGGAGAGAGAGAATGGAGTCTATTATTTCAAACTAAATGCAAAGATTGGGCTAGTTAAAAGGTAAATGATAAATTAGAATTCTGTGGTGAAATTTTGATTCGATATATATAAAAAACTTGTTATCCATGAAAACAAATGAAGTTTTAGAGAACATTAAAGCACGTCGTAGCGTACGGGCTTATACTAGTCAGCAAGTTTCAGAAGAAGATTTGCAGGCTATTCTGGAAGCTGCAATTTATGCACCCAGTGGAATGCATTTGGAAACATGGCACTTTACTGCTATTCAAAATGTAGATAAATTGACAGAACTGAATGAGCGCATTAAAGGAGCTTTTGCAAAAAGTGACGATTCCCGTTTGCAAGAGCGTGGGCATAGCAAGACCTATTGTTGTTATTATCATGCTCCGACTTTGGTGATTGTATCCAATGAACCTACACAATGGTGGGCTGGAATGGATTGCGCCTGTGCAATAGAAAATATGTTTCTGGCTGCCCATTCTTTAGGAATCGGCTCTTGCTGGATCAACCAGTTGGGCACAACGTGTGATGATCCTGAAGTTCGTGAATATATTACCTCTTTAGGTGTTCCTGCCAATCATAAGGTCTATGGTTGCGTAGCTTTGGGGTATGCTGATTCGAAGATTCCAATGAAAGAGAAAAAGGTGAAGGCTGATACGGTAACGATTGTCAAGTAGAAAAAAATATTCAGAATTGTAGTTGGATTAACATTCCATATCACGAAATATGAGCCTTGTGGATAATTGATGCATCCCCAGGGCTTTTGTTTATTCAGTCCTGGGCTGATAAAAATAATCCCGGGCTTACATTCATTGAGCCCCGGGATTATTTCTTATTGAGATGCTTCTAAAAATCTTTTCTAATGAATTGATTTCTACAATAAATCACCTTTATTCAAAAGTGCCATAACGAGTTGGTAGTAACTTACGGTCGCCCAATGTATTATCTACACGAGCTACATTGATCCAGAATTTGTTATCACGTACACTTTCTATCGGATAAGCCGCTTTCTCGCGTGTGTACGAATGTTCCCAACGATCACTAACAATCTCGTATTCCGGATGCGGAGCATTAATCAACACATTATCATCCTTATCAGCTTCGCCATTCTTCACTTCCTGAATCTCCTTCCAGATATTCAGCATGACATCTACGAAATTGTCCAGTTCTGCCAAACTCTCGCTTTCTGTCGGTTCAATCATCAATGTACCGTGAACAGGGAAGGAGAGGGTAGGAGCATGATAACCATAGTCCATCAAACGTTTGGCAATATCATTTTCCGAGATGCCTGCTTCTTCATGTACTTTCCGACACTCCAGAATCATCTCGTGTCCTACGAAACCATTGGCTCCCCGATAGACAACTCCATACGTATCTTTCAGGCAAGCAGCCAGATAATTAGCATTCAGGATGGCGATCTTAGTGGCCTGCGTCAATCCCTCTGCACCCATCATGCGGATATATCCATACGTGATAGGCAAAATACCTGCACTACCGAATGGAGCAGCTGATACTTGATTTTGCGAATTGCCGAAGATTCCATGTCCGGGAAGGAAAGGAACCAGATGTTCGGCCACACAGATAGGACCTACTCCCGGACCTCCGCCACCATGAGGGGAAGCGAATGTTTTATGAAGATTCAAGT
>CAUHML010000247.1 GCA_959606905.1 uncultured Bacteroides sp.
AACGGTATGGGAAAGCTGAACAAACAGACAGGATTATGCGATTACCAGTACAAACTGGTAGATAAGAACAACAACTATATACAACGTGTATATGATTTCGCAGAAGATAAAAACAAGCGTCTTTGGATTGCGACAATGGGATTCGGTTTGTTCTACTATGACCTGAAAACGAAAGAATTTACATCCGTACAATCTCAGACATCTCTAATCAACGAATGGATAGGTTGCCTGCACTATTCCGATGATAATAAACTGTATGTCGGAACTTATGACGGCGTCAACTGTATAGACCTTGACAGTCCTGATTTTCAAAGTCATAAGATACTCTCACAAAATGTTATTTATTCAATCTTTGAAGATGCCGACGGAGTTGTCTGGTTGGGCAGTTCCGAAGGATTATCCGGTTGGAATAAAAAAACGAAAGAACTAACCACTTATACTACTGCAGACGGATTGCCCAGTAATACAATATATGCCATACAAGGAGACGGAAAAGATTTTCTTTGGATAAGCACCAATGCCGGAATTTCCCAATTCCAAAAGAAAAACAACAAATTTATCAATTATTATGTCAGCGACGGATTACAGGGAAATGAGTTCTACAAGAATGCCTCCTTCAAAGATAAACAAGGTATTATCTGGTTTGGCGGAATGAATGGTATCACCTATTTCAATCCGCAAGACATTATCAATCCGGCAAAAACATGGAATATCCGAATTACCGACTTTTTCCTGCATAACAATCCGGTTAGAAAAGGAATGAAATCCGGTATTCACAATATTATCAACTGCCCTGTATTCAACGCAAAAGAGTTTTATCTATCCCATAAAGACAATGTGTTCAGTATCGAGTTTGCCACTCTGGAATTAAATGCCCCCGAACACATCAACTACCTTTATTCTATCAACGATGAAAAATGGATTAGTTTGCCCAAAGGTGTAAACCGTATCTCATTCAGCAATCTGAAACCCGGTACCTATAACTTTAAAATCAGAGCAAAAGACAACACTGTGTATTCAAATATAAAAGAAATTACCATCTTTATATCTCCTGCATGGTATGCTTCATGGTGGGCCAAAGTTATCTACTCCTTATTATTACTGACCATTATATTTATCATTATTCTTCAGATCAGACATCGGTACAGAATGCATCAGGAAATGCTGCAACATATCCATGCCGAACAAATCAATGAAGCAAAATTGCAGTTCTTTATCAACATCTCTCATGAGATACGCACTCCGATGTCTCTAATCATCAGTCCTCTACAGAAACTGATTAAGAATGAGGAGAACAATGAACGCCTGAAAATATATCATATTATCTACAGAAATGCGGAACGTATTCTGAATCTTGTCAATCAACTAATGGATATTCGGAAAATTGATAAAGGACAAATGTTCCTGATGTTCCGGGAGACCAATATTATTCCTTTTATAGAGGATTTATGTACAACTTTCGGTCAACAGGCAAATACAAAGAATATCCGGCTACAACTTCACAGTACGCTCCGGGAACTGAATGTATGGGTAGACACAGGTAATTTTGATAAGATTATCCTGAATATTCTGTCTAATGCCTTCAAGTTTACTCCTGAAAAAGGAAACATAGATATTACCATCCGTACGGGAGAAGATAATACACTGCCCGATCCCTTGAAACAATATGCCGAAATAATTATCGCGGATACCGGAACAGGCATCGATGAACAGGAAAAAGAACATATCTTCGAACGTTTCTATCAGATCCGTAACAGCCAACAGAATCCGAAAGGCGGAACAGGAATAGGATTACATCTTACTCGTTCATTAGTGGAATTACATCATGGAATTATCTATGTAGAAAATAATAAAGAACAACCGGGTTGCCGTTTTATTATCCGATTACCGTTGGGTAACAAGCATCTACGACCTGAAGAAGTTGACAACAATGAGCAAAAGGTAACAGTAACCGTACCAACTGTTCCTGTCATCTCTCCCATTATAGAAAATGAGGAAGAAAAGAAAGTCAGGGTAAAAACTAAATATCGCGTATTAGTTGTAGAAGACGACGAAGAAATCCGAAATTATATAGCGAAGGAGTTCGGGGACAAATTTCATATCATGGAAAGCCGTAATGGTAAAGAAGCATTAGAGCAAATATTTAAAAAGGCTCCGGATTTAGTCATTAGTGACATCATGATGCCCGAAATGGACGGACTTACCTTATGCCGGAAGATCAAGCAGAATGTAAATCTCAACCATATCCCAGTCATTTTGCTTACTGCGAAAACGAGGGAAGAAGACAACCTGGAAGGTCTGAATACAGGAGCCGACGCCTATATCATGAAACCATTCAATATCGAAATTCTGCAAAAGACGGTAGAAAATCTGATTAATACACGGCAGCAGTTACGCAAAGTATTTACAGGACAGCAAAATCTGGAAAACAAGGTTCAGAAACTGGAAGTGAAATCACCCGATGAGAAATTGATGGAACGTATTATGAAAGTGATCAATGAAAACATCGGTAACCCTAACTTGACAATAGAGACAATCACCACCGAAGTAGGTATCAGCCGCGTACATCTTCACAGGAAACTCAAGGAGCTCACCAACCAGACAACCCGTGACTTTATACGTAATATACGTTTAAAAGAAGCCGCTCGTTTATTGTCCGAAAAACAGCATACCATATCCGAGATAGCCATGTTAACAGGATTCACTGATCCTAATAATTTCTCGACAACATTCAAAGAATTGTATGGAATGCCGCCTTCAATGTATATGAAAGAGCAGTTGAGTAAAAAGGAAGAGTAACCCAACTGCTCTCTAGCATGTTTATCTGTTAAACTTGTACCAATCAAAGTTAAACAGTTTGCAGCCTTTACGTCCTTTGAATACAAAATAAATATCTTGTATTCCTGTGACCGGTTTTACAATATCAGTCTGCAATGTTTTCCAGCATTCCCAACCTCCCGTTGAAGGAATAGTCAGTTCCGCAATTAATGGTCCGCTTATACTGTCTGTACGTACTTCAAGTGTTCCGCCACGAAGGGCACTGGCAACGGTAGCAGTGAACCGTTTGGGGGATTTATTGCCGAAATCCACTTCACGTACCTTTATATAATCTCCATTATGAATTTCAGATATATATATACCGGTTTTCACATTTGGTTCGGACTTCACACCTTCAGAAAAAGCGATTGTTTCAGCTTCCACCCTTTCGTAAGGATTGAGCGTACCTACCGGTGACACCCCTTCCCGGGTAGCATTAATAATCGGGAAAGTGCCGTCAGCGTTATACTTAAACTGCTCCACCGCCGCACTTCGCCCGAAACCTCCACCGCCCGGCAGCTTACCCGTATGATAGAAGAAATAAGAATTGCCTTTATAGTCTATCACTCCACAATGGTTAGTAAACGAGCCCGTATCTTGTAAAGGCATGATTTCTCCCATATACTTCCACGGACCAAGAGGTCCGCCACTCATGGAATAGGCAATATGTTCGGGGACACCTCCAGCAGCATAAAGAAGATAGTATTTTCCTTCCCGTTTATGAAGCCATGGACCTTCTGTATAAGTATCTTTATACTTAACACCTTTGACACGCTTTTCCGGATTGGGTGCACCAAAGCTCTCAACAGTCTGTTCCAGTTTGCCCACTTCACCTTTCAAGGAAATCATGTCGTCATTCAGTTCTGCATAATAGATATTCGGATTTCCCCAATACAGATAAGCACGACCGTCATCATCAATGAAGACCGTAGGATCAATATAGTCCCAGCTTCCGTCATGAAGCGGTTTGCCGATGGCATCTTTAAAAGGACCGACAGGCGAATCGCCTACCGCCACACCGATTGCCATCGTATTGGAAAGTTTGGAATGCAGGCAGACATACCAATAAAACTTACCATTACGTTCGATGCACTGTGCTGCCCAGGCACGGTCGTCCGCCCAGTCGAATGATTCGATGGCAAGAGGAGAGCCGTGATCGGTCCAGTTCACCATATCTTTGGTAGAATA
>CAUHML010000248.1 GCA_959606905.1 uncultured Bacteroides sp.
CGATACGCCCCATTATGAGAACGTGCCGTTTGAGGTGCCGGAATCATGGGTGTGGACAACGATTGAAGAAATATGCTCAAAGATAGGTTCTGGTAGCACACCAAGGGGAAGTAACTATTCTGCGAACGGGATTCCATTTTTCCGCTCGCAAAATGTATATAATGACAGACTTGTTTATGATGACATCAAGTATATTTCCGAAGAAGTTCATCAGAAGATGAAAGGCACGGAAGTGCTTGCTAACGACTTGTTGCTGAATATTACTGGTGGTTCATTGGGAAGATGCGCCGTAGTTCCTGCTGATTTTAATTGTGGTAATGTCAGTCAACACGTTTGTATTATGCGTTCTGTTTTAGTTGAACCTGAATATTTTCATGTGTTAGTTTTATCTTCATACTTCGCTAAATCTATGAAAATTACGGGTAGTGGTCGTGAAGGTTTGCCAAAATACAATTTAGAACAGATGGGGTTTCCTTTGCCACCTTTAACAGAGCAACAACGCATAGTTGCCGAGATTGAACATTGGTTTGCTTTAATTGACCAAATAGAACAAGGCAAAGCCGACTTACAGACCATCATCAAACAAACTAAAAGCAAAATTCTTGATCTTGCTATTCATGGCAAGTTGGTACCACAAGATCCGAATGACGAACCTGCCATAGAACTCTTAAAGCGCATAAATCCCGACTTTACACCTTGTGATAACGGGCATTATACGTTTGATGTTCCAAATGGATGGAATTGGTGTAAGTTGAATGATTTGTGTTCGTTTTTGTCTAGAGGAAAATCTCCCAAATATTCGGAAGACGATAAGACATATCCTGTATTCGCTCAAAAATGTAATTTGAAAGAAGGAGGTATTTCATTAGAACAAGCAAGGTTTTTAGACCCTTCTACAATAAATAAATGGGACTCAAAATATAAATTACAAACAGGTGATGTGCTTGTTAATTCAACAGGAACTGGAACAGTTGGAAGAACCAGACTTTTTGATGAAAGTTATTTGGGCAAATATCCTTTCGTGGTTCCAGATTCTCATGTAGCAGTTGTAAGAACATATGAAGAAATCAATTCCGAATATGTATTTGCTTATATGTCTTCTCAACTTATTCAACAATACATAGAAGATAATTTGGCAGGAAGTACAAATCAAAAAGAATTATATATTGGTGTATTGGAGAATTTATATTTTCCATTTCCTCCTATCAATGAGCAACAACGAATCGTTCAAAAAATAGAAGAATTGTTTTCTGTTCTTGATAACATTCAAAATGCCTTAGAAGTGTAATCAAATACACTTCTAAGGACTGATGTAACTTTACCAGTTCACGACTTTATCAACAATTTTCTGTTGTTCGCTGGCAGTTCTGCGCAGATAAATACGAGTGGTTTCAATGCTCTCATGCCCCATAAGGTCAGCAAGTAGAGCTAGGTCGTTAAAACGATCCAGAAAGTTTTTGGCGAAACGATGACGGAATGAATGAGGATAAACAACCTCCTTGTTCATTCCGTATTTCTCGGCAAAATGTTTGAGTTGAGAAGCTATTCCACGAGTGGTAATGCGCTGTCCAAACCGATTCAGAAAGATGTAGCCAGAAGTAAGTCCTATTTCTTTGAGCCATTTCGCAGCCTCCGTGCGCAAGTTTTTCGGGATATACAAACGGCGTATCTTTCCTCCCTTGCTATATAGGTCAAGATGCCCGATTTGTACATGTTCTGCTTTGATATGGAGTAGTTCGCTGACACGTGCCCCTGTAGCAGCCATAAACCACACGATGAAATACCACTCATCGTAACCATTAGCTTTAAGTTGGGTTTTAAGGAATTTGTAATCGGCATTGCTAATTACATTTTCCAAAAAGTTCTTTTGCTGCACTTTTACGAACTTCACTTTCAGTTTCTCCTGTTTCGTAAATTCAAGATACTTGTTGATACCTTGCAGCCGAAGGTTCACCGTCTGTGGCTTGAAGTTCTCAACCAAATACCCCTTATATGCCAAAAGGTTCTTTTTGTTTACTTCCCCATAATGATTGAGGAAATACTGCACCGTCCACACATACGAGGTGACGGTGTTCTTGGCAAGATTAGTCTTTGCCAAATGATTTTTGAATTTTGTTACCATACTACATTGATTTAGAATGAATATGGTAATAATATAATGGAACGTATCGGGCATTATACGCAGTTACCTGATGGATGGTGTTATGCAACGATAAAAGAGGTGTTCATTATCAACCCTAAAAATAAGGCTGATGATGATGTTGAAGTGGGGTTTGTTCCGATGGCAAATATTACTGATGGTTACAATAACACTTTTAAATACGAGACGAAACAATGGGGTAAAATTAAAACTGGTTTTACTCATTTCGCAAATGGAGACATTGCAGTTGCGAAAATATCTCCTTGTTTGGAGAATAGGAAATCGGTAGTTCTAAAAGGATTACCAAACGGTATTGGCGTAGGAACAACAGAGCTTCATGTGTTTAGACCTCTATTTCTTGATGTCCAATATGGGCTTTACTTCTTCAAATCAGATTATTTCATAAGCCAATGTGTAGGCTCTTTTAATGGAGTTGTTGGGCAACAAAGAGTAAGTAAAAATATCATCGAAAATATGATTATTGCCATTCCTCCAATAAATGAGCAAAAACGGATTGCTTGTGCCGTTCATAAAATATTTGCTAAATTGGATATGATAATGGAGAGTTTATAAACTCCCCATTATCATATCTAAAGAGGTGAAAATTGTTTCTATTCTGTCAATTATTCGCTTTTGTTCTGAAAGTGGAGGTAAGTGTATAGGCATTGATAAAAATTTATCAAGAATCAGATTGCGCAACCCCGTAGTTTGAGTTTGCATCAATCTCATATCTCCTTTCTGATATTTTGCCAGAATATAATAGTATAGGAATTTACTTAATACTATGTCGTTATTCCTTGTTCTTAATGCCATTGTAAAATTACTGAATGAAAAAACACCACTTTTGCCCTCATAGAGAATTGTTCTTCCAACAGGATTATTATCACTACCACCTGATTTTTCTACAATCAAATCGCCATTTTCCAAATGACGTTTAGCAAAGGTTCGTTGTTCAACATCAATGTACTCTATATTTGAATAATCTAACTTAAAGTCCTTAGTGAAATTTGCATTGCGTATAACCCCTACATTAACAAATGGTTCTTTCTTCCCTTTCCACAATCCATTGATGTTTTCGCATAAATCTTTGAGTGTAACAACGCACCATCCATCAGGTAACTGCGTATAATGCCCGTTATCACAAGGTGTAAAGTCGGGATTTATGCGCTTTAAGAGTTCTATGGCAGGTTCGTCATTCGGGTCTTGCGGCACAAGTTTGCCATGTATCGCAAGGTCAAGAATTTTGCTCTTGGCTTGTTTTATTACAGTCAGCAAATCACCTTTACCATTCTTGACTATGTCAATTAACGAAATCCACTTATCCATCTCTGCTACAATTCTTTCTTGTTCCTTTAATGGAGGAATAGGTATCATTAATTGCGACAGTTTTTGGGCATTGATGTTAGACTGATTAACAGCATCTGTTTTCACATCATAACACCAATCACGATAATAGCCGCTATTCATTACAGTGTTAAGGTAGTCAGGAGAAATCAATAAAGGTTTAATACGAATAAGATAGCCTGCATATATGGCTGGTTGTTCTTCCTTGTAGATTGCCGTTTTTCCAACCCATTCACTACTATTTGTGCGATTAAACAGTAAATCGTTTTTTTCAAGAGAGTATTGTTCAATATCTTCATCATTCGAAGAATACACTAAATTCGAATAATCTATTGTACCAACATTAGTAATATTCCCCATTCGTAAAACAGCTATTTTACCCACACTTGATGATTTCTCAGAAGTTCCATATTTTAATTCGCATACAATATCATCTAGCCTGCACCACACCCATGATTCCGGCACCTCAAACGGCACGTTCTCATAATGGGGCGTATCG
>CAUHML010000249.1 GCA_959606905.1 uncultured Bacteroides sp.
GTTAATTCCATGCTGCCTTTATACTTCAATGTAATAATATTTAATTACTGTTTAGTCCAAGTTGTTACATAAGAATCATCTCCTATTTCATCATCGAAGAACTGTCTTGTTGTCATGGTATTACCGCTAAATGTAACATAATAAGTATCAATATCCGTTGGAACCAAATCTCCGTCCTCTTTATATGTAACGGTTAGAACGGTAGTCTTAGCATCATAAGTATAAGTAAATGAAACTGGAGATTCAAGGCCTCCATGATAATATTCTTGTTCCATTCCCGTACCGTCTGCATTAAATTTCCATATAAAATAATCAACTTCTCCATAGCTATCTATCCAAGTACCTACCAACGGATTATTACCATTATTATCTTCTTCGTCATCATCACTACATGCTGCGAAGTTAACACTCATAATTACGGCTACGATAGCCATTCCAATAAATCTTAATGTTCTCATTTTAATTAATAAATTAAGTTAGTAATATAGTTTATAAATATTTATCCACTCCATTTGTACAGCGTACCGTCTTCCGTTCATCCAGCATTCTCATGTACTGCAAGTTCTTGGTCTTGTTGTACATGAACTTATCCTCATGCCAAAGGTGGTAAACAATACCTGCGAACTTCAAATACCGTTTCCGGCAACCACTGTTCAGCAGACGCTTGCCCAAATCAATATCCTCACTTCCCCAACCCTCATAGAATTCATCATAACCGTTTACCTTGATAAAATCCTCACGGAAGAAGGACATGTTACAGCCCAATGCAGCCGAACGCTTTCTACGGTATCTCGGAGCCAAGAAGCGAGCCAGCCATATACAATGGATTGCATTCTCCGGCTTGCTTTCAATTCCTTTCGTCCAGACATGAATCGGGCGTACCATACCGGACTTACATATTTCCTCTGTCAGCTCTTTGCCCAAGTTTACCCTTCCACCTTTCACGTAAATGCCACGACCGGCTTCACGGAGATGGTCGGCTATCAGTTCCGGATGCAGGAACACATCACCGTCTATCTCTATGATATAGTTTCCCGTACTACGGGCTACACACTTGTTGCGCATCATAGCCAATCGGAAACCTTTATCCTCATGCCACACATGTATGATTGGAAACGGTGCCTGCTCTTGCAGCCTTGCTATCAACGAGGCGGTCTCTTCCGTAGAGCCATCGTCTCCTATAATGACCTCATCGGGCAGGACTGTCTGCTTGAACAAGCTGAGTAAACATACTTGCAGAGCATCGCAACGGTTGTAAGTAGAGACTATTACGGAAATCTTCCCCAAGTCCTTTCTATTCATTACTACCAGATTTAAATAAGTTAATCAGATTAATTATTACCACTCTATACACTCTTGCCTTCTTTTATATGGATATATGGATGAAATGGCTTGAATAAGTGCACAGAGTACACAGCATAAAGCTGCACGCAATTTGATTGATTGCCACGTTAGAAATAAAACTGTCTGTTTTGTGAATATCTGTATCGTTGCCAGTGTTCCCTAACTGACCGTTATACAATAAAGAAGCGTGGGAACATTGAATATTACCTAATCTGAGGCTCTGGACTGCCCTAAGTCAAGTAATAAACAATAGCCCACGCCAAACGTTATATAGTCCACTTGAGTAAGTGGGTATATAGCATTGACGTGAGCGTTCTTGCCTATTATCCTTGACTTATGAAATTGTCCAGATTTCAGATTAAGGATAATATCTTAAACGCTCTTCGTTAACTAATATGTCCTTCCAACTTCCCAACGCATTAGGCTGTTAGAATTGCTGCAAAGTTACGAATTTACGTTTGATTGGCAAGAACTTATTGTTTATTAAATGTAGAAAGGCATTCCTACTCCATAAATCAAGGTTAGGAGCAAATTTGTAAAAGGCCCATATAGGCAGGAATTTATAAATTTACTCCCAACTTGAATTATTGGCTTAAAAGGCTGTTCCACTCCATTCTTAATAATTGGTGAGCGCAACCGCCAGTAATCAAAAACTAAGGCAGTCATAGGTATTAAGTAGTTCTTCCTGCCTTAATCCCAAGTATCTCTTGGTAATTGATACACTGGAATGATTGAATAGCTCCATGAGTTTGACAAGTGCAAGCTCCGAACTTTCGCTGTTCATGTTATAGACCTGCCTGCCGAAAGTCTTTCTAAGGCTGTGGCATGAGAAGTTGCCTATATGCAGCCTATACTTCCTTTTAACCTCTTTGAGGATTACATTTATCCTCTGTATGGAATAGACCGTACCTTTCCGGCTTACCAATATAGGCGCGTCTATGCCTATAGGACTGATATGCTTGTAGCAGTCACAGATATGCTTCTGTAGCTGCATGTTAATTCTCACAGTCCTTTGCTTTCCCGTCTTGATTTCGATAACGGTAAATTCCTCCGCATTTAATATCTGATTCCAGCGTAAAGCCAGAATGTCAGATATTCTTAAGCCAGTAAAACAGCCCAGAGCAACAAGAAGCGAGATTTTATAATTCCCGTCTTTGGCTAACTTCCTTATCAAGTTCATTGCCTCGCTCCATTGCAGATAATCTGCGGTTGTACTTGAATATTTAAGTGACATAACGTTCAGTCTTATAATGAAATGAATAAAAGTGAATATCATTTTTAAGTTGGAATATCCAACTTATTGATAATCAAAGGAACATTCACTAATAATAGAAGTGAACATTTCTCCCATTAACAGTAAGAGGACACCTATACCTTGTTATATAGATGTCCTCCATACCAAGCTATCCTTTGATAATGGCATAGCCCAGCAGCAGGATATATCCTACCGCTATAAATGGAAACAATGCCATTGCAATGAAGAATACCAAAGTAGCCAGTAACACATAGAATAAATTCCGTAGCATAATCTCCAGTTTTGAGAAACCAGTAATAGGATATAATTCCAGATACAGCTAAGAGAGAAACCAGCTGTATCTTTCATCACCATGCAGAGCGGATGCAATGCCCGTTGCCAGTTCTGTAGCGTTGTAGGCTCTATCCAGAAAGCTGTCTATGTAGCTGCTCTTGTTGCTGCCAGTAAGCAGGTTGTAGAACTTCCACATGGATAGGTCACTGCCAAGACAGCCAAAGTTCTCATCATTAATGTAGGCTTTAGCCACACTGTTTACTTGTGTATCAGTAAGCAGCATTCTGGGGATAGCCTTCTGATAGCCTTGTGGCAAGCACTGATAAAGTCGCATTCTTCCAAGTAACTGGCAGAATTGATGTTCTGTCATACTGGTATTGCCAAGTGTCTGCATCAGATGTATGTGCTTGGCAGGGTCGTACTTGTTGAACATTTCCAATACGGCACGATATAATTCGTTGGTATTGGTTACTTCCAAACAAGTAAGATAACCGTCTGTTGATACACATAAATTGGTGCAGACATTACAAATGAAGCCTATGAACACCTTAAAACGCTCTGCACCCTTTTTACTGTACAGATTGGTATGGTTATAGGCTCTCACTCCACCTACAGTAAGGGTCAGCCTATTACCGTTCACCGTCTCGTAGATGGTAGGTATTTCAATCACGAAAGCGCAACGCTCGTAATAAATGGTCTTGTCACTCTCTAATAACTGATTGGCAGGCTTATGTATTGCTTCTGGAATACGACCCTTGATAACGTGTGACACCCTTATATCCGGCTGCCCTATCCGTTCACCGTTAAAGAATGTATTAGCTGCATCCTGCACCGTTTCAATGAACGAGACGTGCGACAATGTAGCCTCGTTGTCTTTGGCGAATACTGGAATTATACAGTCGTCCCTCAAATGCTGTAAGGTCGCTTCAACTGTATTAGCCTCTATGAACAGAGGTCGTTTCCCCTTTGTATCGTCCGTTACAACCGTTGCATCCTCTGCAAATTCTCCTAAATTGCTGTTCCTTCTCTGTGCCATGACTGGCATAATCTGTAATGCTTCCATAATCTGTAAA
>CAUHML010000250.1 GCA_959606905.1 uncultured Bacteroides sp.
AGGGACCTGCCATCGGATTGAAGTTCCACGACATATCCTGACTTTCCAACGGAGTAGTAAATCCGAATATATTGCCGGAAATAGATGCCGTCCATCCTCTGGCACCGAAATAAGATTTCGCGGTCTTTTCACCCGGTTTTACCAGCGTACGAATGAAATCGACCAATGGAAGCATACATTCATTCAGGTTGGTGGAGCATACCGACCAATAATTCATCTGAATATTGATATTATTATGATAGTCCACACGCCACGGTCCATCGACATTATTATGCCAGATACCCTGCAAATTCGCCGGCATATTGCCCGGACGGGAACTTGAAATCAACAGATAGCGGCCGAATTGAAAATATAATTCTTCCAAATAGTAATCCGGCTGTCCTGCCCGGTAGTTTTTCAACCGCTGGGGAGTCGGCAGATTTCTTCCCTTGATCGCCGGATTCAGATTCAATTTAACCCGATCGAACAAAGCAGCATAATCATTGTAATGCTGACTAAACAAAGCAGTATACCTCTGTGACACTGCGTTATTCATCCATTCCTTGGTTGTTTCTTCCGGATTGACACCCACATACGTCTTCGGATCTTTAAAATCCGGATCAAAGTTAGGTTTATAATCAGTATCAGCCGTAATATAAAACACGACTTCATCCGCACCTTTCACCGTCAGTTTTCCATCTGCATTAAACAAGGTTCCGCCTTTTGTCTCCGCCTGAATACGAACGACGTATTTCATTCCGTTATTGTCCAGAGATGCGGAATACACCAGTCCTTTATTACCGTCAGAAGCCATATTCCCGGTAGACACCGGATTAGGCGCATAACTGAAAACCAAGTTTTGTTTACCCGGTTGATCCGCACTGAAACGCATCACCATCACATTGGCAGGATAAGAAATGAAATAATTGCGCTGATAAACCACATGATCCTTTTTAAACTGAACAACTGCCATTGCAGAGTCCAAAGAAAGGATACGTTTATAGTCACTCATCCCTATAATATTCAATCCCGTTTCTACATAAAACTCTCCCATGGTAGTAAAACTGCCGAAACGGAAAGGTGTTTCTCCGTCAGCATCATAAGACACCTCACTGTTGAAGTTTTGACGTGTCAGCATTTCAGCCTTTTCCTGATTTCCTTCCGTAAATGCCTTACGTATTTCATCCAAAAGATGAGCCGACTGTTTATTGACATTCCAATAATAGTCCGCTCCTTTCGCCGTATTCGGGCCGCCACGCCAAAGCGTTTTTTCATTAAAGGTAATACGTTCAGCTTCCACCGACCCCATGATATTCGCACCTAAACTACCATTCCCTATCGGTAATGATTGCGATTCCCAAGCGGGATCCGGATTATGACCTGCATTTCCTGCTGTTTCCGGTTTATCACCACCTTTCCACAGATCCGGTCTTCCCCCATACCACACGGCATACCCCTGCAAAGTATTGGGAGTATCAAACCAGATGGAAAGTCCTTGGGTATAATCAGTTTCACCTGCGTAAAGTCCGGAGACAAAAAACAAGGAGTAGATAAGAAAGAAATAGAGTTTTTTCATGGTTGTCGCATTATTATTCAAGATTATTCTCTCGTATATAGTTTGTACAAAAGTAGTCAAAATATGCTTTTAATAAAAATAAAATACCGTCTTAATGGGCACAATAATAAGGTGAAACTATATCAAACCGGCCAGTAGTTTTTTCACGACCCAATATCCTACCCTAGCCTCCGAAATCCCCTGCGATAGCCGATGATGACAAACAAATGCATCGTCAATAATTTCCGCTTCCATATAATAAAAACAACAGGCAGGATCTTTTTCAAATGCTTTCGCATACTCCAGAATATGAGTTGATATAAGGAAATGGCAACAAGAGAATCTTTTCAATAATTCATTGACTGCAAGAGAAGCCTCAAAAGCATCCTTAGCGTTAGTTCCGCGAAACATTTCATCCAAAACGACCAAACAACGTTTTCCTGTAAGCGCTTTTTGCATCACTTCTTTTATACGAAGAACCTCTGCCATGAAATGGCTTCGCCCGTCACGCAAAGAGTCCGGCAAATTAATAGAAGTATAAATACCTTCGTAAAGAGGACAAACCATTGACTTCACCGGGACAGGCAGTCCGCAATGCGCCAGCCAGACAGCCAAAGTCAGTGCTTTTAAAGTGGTTGACTTTCCCGCCATGTTAGAACCCGTAAAAATACTGATATTTCCCCGGGACATCACCCAACTATTCTTCCGTACATTTTTCACAAAAGGATGAACTACATCCTCAACCGAAAAATCCATTGTTTCCACCACTTTCGGTGTACAACAGAAATTTTTCTCTTTCGCTACCCGATGAGCTGTCCGGCAGACATCCAATAAATACAAAACTGATAATAATTCTTTCAAAGACAACAAACGGGTACAGCGAAATAGATAATCGTATTTATCTATCGTATAATTAGATAGCCGCCTTTCTTCGCCAGAAGTCTGTTCCAAGACTTCACCTAATTCACTTCCGGACAAAATATCATTCACCATACGGGCTGACTCCTTCATCAATTGTGGGGCATCCTCATCCAATTCTTTCGCCCACCTCTCCAAACAATGCAGCAAATGTATTACCAATTTCACTCCCCGACAAATAACATAACGGGTTGAATCATATCTCAACAGGCGATCTATGACAGTAGCACATGACAGTAAGACGTGTGCTTCCCTGATCTGGTCGCGATAAGCCAGATAATATTCAATAAAATCCAGTTCTTCTTCATTCAAAAGAAGTTCAGGTAAAGCATCCCACGCAACAGCCTCCTGCCTTTTGCGGATCATATCCAAATCACTTAGCGGATACATAACCCAGTTCATCATCAATGATTTTCCTTCTTTCGTTTCTGTTTTAGAAAACAAAGAGAAAAGAAACTGCTCATTGTTTGCAGTCTCCGTTATGCTTAAATCCGCATAGGTCTGTTTGTCTGTATCCAGATACGTCATAGCTGTCTTTAAAAGTAAATAGTCTCGTTTTGACAAATATAGGAAAAAAAACTAAACAGACAGTATTCCTTTTCATAGAAAGACACAGTATAGCAATAAAAAAGGCGGTTCGAAATCGAACCGCCTTCCATATTATATCTGATTCTCCAATTAGAGTTTCGGACCAGCAGCAACCAAAGCCTTACCAGCTTCGTTACCAGTAAATTTAGCGAAGTTCTTGATGAAACGTCCAGCCAAATCTTTTGCTTTTTCTTCCCATTGGCAAGCACATTCGTAAGTGTCGCGTGGGTCAAGGATCTTCGGATCAACACCCGGAAGTTCTGTAGGAACAACAAAGTCGAAGAAAGGAATAACCTTAGTAGGAGCTTTGTCGATAGAACCGTCAAGGATAGCGTCGATAATACCACGAGTATCTTTGATAGAGATACGTTTACCAGAACCATTCCATCCAGTGTTAACCAAGTATGCTTTAGCACCAGTCATCTCCATCTTCTTAACCAGTTCTTCTGCATATTTAGTTGGATGCAATGACAAGAAAGCAGCACCGAAACAAGCCGAGAATGTCGGAGTCGGTTCAGTGATACCACGTTCTGTACCAGCCAATTTAGCTGTAAATCCAGACAAGAAGTAGTATTGAGCCTGTTCCGGGTTCAGGATAGATACTGGAGGCAATACACCGAACGCATCAGCCGACAAGAAGATAACTTGTTTTGCGTGAGGACCTTTAGAAACCGGTTTAACGATGTTTTCGATGTGATAGATAGGATAAGAAACACGAGTGTTTTCAGTCACGCTCTTGTCAGTGAAATCAATCTTACCGTTAGCGTCAACAGTTACGTTTTCAAGTAAAGCGTCACGTTTGATAGCATTGTAGATATCTGGTTCGCTTTCTTTATCCAAGTTGATAACCTTAGCGTAGCAACCACCTTCGTAGTTGAATACAC
>CAUHML010000251.1 GCA_959606905.1 uncultured Bacteroides sp.
ATATAGTAATTTTTTTATCTTTGAAAGATATTTCAGCTCAATTTGTTTGATAAGCAGGATATCTACTTCCACCATCATGTTCATTGTCTTCAGCAGATTCTCCGAAAAGTTACGCTTTTCGAGGAAGAAGGGGTAGAATCCATGATGCAGGTAATCCTGAAAGTAATCCAGCGGACGTACTTTGGAAAGCACTCCTTTGGCAATCTGTTCGTGTGTACTGAGAATCTCTTCGAGACTGTACGCCCGGAATTTCATACCTGTTTGCAGGTTCAGAAATTCGCGGAAAGAGAATCCGCGAAGATTATAGCTTTTCGCAATATCACGCAATTCGAGGTTTTCTTCTTTCAGCCGCATCACGGACGAACCGGTGAATACGATTTTCAGGTTCGGATAACGGTCGTAGCACATACGGAGTTCTTTGCTCCATTCGGGATGCTTAAACACTTGGTCGATCAGCAGAACTTTTCCGCCACGTTTCTGAAACTCGTTGGCAAAGTCTACGATGCTATGCCCCGAGAAATAGAAATTGTTCATGTTGATGAACAGACAGGAACGGTCGGTTCCGAATTTCTCTTTGGCGTATTGGAGAAGGAAAGTGGTTTTTCCTACGCCACGTGTCCCTTTGATACCAATCAGACGGTCACTCCAGTCGATCTCGTCCATAAGATCGCGGCGAACGGGGGCATTGGTGTGCTCAACGAGGTAGGCGTGTGTGCGATAGAATGATTCCATTTCAGTTCTTTGTTTTTCGGGTGGCAAATATAGTGCTTTTTTTAGGATTTGCAAAGTAGAGATAGCAAAAATGTGCTTTTAAATACAACTTTCTCTTTATTGTGAAGATTCCTGTTTATTTCCTGTATATATTTGCAGAATAAAGCATTGATTGCATTTGGTATGGCTAAAAAGACTCTTTATATATTCAATCCGGAGCATGATTTGGCGTTGGCAAGTGGTGAAATGAATTATATGCCGCCGGCTTCTGCCAGGCGTATGGCTTCCGAACTGGCTTTGCTTCCTGTGTGGTATGCGGAACGGGGAAGTGCGGTGCTGGCTTCTTCTGCTTATAATCTCGATTATTTGAAGCGGATGCAGGAGTTGTTGGATATTCCGGTCTATTTAATGACGGAACCGGAATTGGCTGCCGAACCGGCATTGGATATCCGTCCTTGGGGGTGGGATGCGGCTTTACGGAAACGACTTTCAGGACTGGGAGTGGATGAATCCCTACTTCCTTCCATGCAACAAATAAGTGTATGGCGGGAGTACTCTCACCGTTCTAAGTCCGTATCGTTACTTCCTGAACTACAGTTGGATGAACATTTCTGTGGAGAATCTTATTATCTGAAAACGCCGGAAGAATGGAAATCTTTCGTGGAAGAACGGGAAGGGTGTTTGTTGAAAGCTCCGCTTTCGGGAAGTGGGAAAGGGTTAAACTGGTGCAAAGGTACATTTACTCCTTTTATCTCCGGTTGGTGCACGCGTGTGGCTGCTTTACAGGGAGGGGTTATTGCGGAACCCATATATAATAAGGTAGAGGATTTTGCTTTGGAGTTTTATTCTGACGGGGCAGGTGAAGTGATGTTTGCCGGATATTCTCTTTTCCGTACCGGAAAGAGTGGAATGTATGAAGGAAACTACCTGCTCTCTAATGAGGCAATCCGGGGGAAACTTTCCCAATACGTACCTTTAGGGGCTTTGACGGACTTGGAGAGTCGTTTGAAGTGTGAGCTTTCTAAGTCGGTAAGCTCTGTTTATAAAGGTTATCTGGGAGTTGATATGATGATTTGCCGGTTCCCGGAAAATGAAAAAACAGCTTTTCGGATTCATCCTTGCGTAGAAATAAATCTGCGCATGAATATGGGAGTCATGACGCGCTTCCTGTATGACTGCTATGTACATCCGGATTCAGCAGGATGTTCGGGAATTGATTATCATCCTTCGGAGGGGGAAGCTTTGAAGGAACACGAACGGATGTCGGCCACTTATCCGTTGGAAATCAGGGAGGGGAAAGTATGCTCCGGCTATTTACCTTTGGTGCCTGTCCATAAGAGAAGCTGTTACCGGGCATGGATGTTGGTTGCTCCGACTCATTGAAAGTTGGTTGCTCCGACTCATTGAAAAAGGAATGCTGTGGGCTTGGTTGTTTTTGATATAGGATTCATCCCATTGGTTACCTGAGATTGTTAAATTTTCATTTATCGTTAGTAGAGTATTTTATTTAAGCTATCTTTGTTCATATTTATAGTCAAAATAATTATATTATATGAAAACACAAAGAATAAAAACACTTCTTCTTTTTCTGTCAATGATACCATTTATAGGTATTTATGCTCAATCAATATACTACGTTTCCCCTCACGCATCATCGGGTGGAGATGGTAGTCAGTCGGCTCCTTTTCATTCAATTCACGAAGCTGTCGAAAAAGCCCGAAAGGATCAAAATAGCACTACGATTTACTTGCGGGAGGGGAAATATGTTTTAGATAAGCCCTTGATGCTGACTTCTGATGATGGAAATGATTCGAAAGAATTGATAATAAAGAATTATCCCGGAGAGAAAACCGTACTGTCGAGTGGGATTGTACTGGACTTGAAATGGGAGAAATATAAAAACGGTATCATGCGGGCTGTAGTGAAAGGAAGTCCGGTTATGGATATGCTTTTCGTAAATGGAGAATTGAAATCTATGGCACGTTACCCTAATTATGATGAAAAAGCTATTCGTTTTAATGGCACATCTGCTTTGGCAACAGCCCCGGAACGAGTAAAAAAATGGAAATGTCCGGAAGGGGGATACCTTCATGCCATGCATAAACATGATTGGGGTGATTTTCATTATCGTATTACAGGCAAAAATGAAAAGGGAGAGTTACAGCTGGAAGGTGGTTGGCAGAACAACCGTCCTATGGGAATCCATAATGAAAACAGGATGGTGGAGAATATCTTTGAAGAATTGGATGCTCCGGGAGAATGGTACTATGATAAAAAAGAAGGCTGGTTGTATTATTATCCTTTACCTGATGAAAAAATAAACGAACTGACGTTTGAGACCCCGCAACTTAAAAACTTGATTGAGTTTGCGGGAACTTCATCCGAGCCGGTGAAGAACATAACGATTCAAGGAATTGAGCTGACACAAACGATACGGACCTTTATGGAACAGTATGAGCCTCTGCTCCGCTCGGACTGGACAATATATCGGGGAGGAACCGTTGTTTTCAGGGGAACGGAAAAATGTGCTCTGCGTGATTGTTATATCCATAACGTAGGAGGGAATGGTGTCTTTTTTGATAAATATAATCGCTATTCGGCAGTGACCGGTTCTTATCTGACTTCTATCGGAGCCAGTGCCATTTGCTTCGTCGGGGATGTGGCGGGAGTACGTTCGCCGAGTTTTAGGTATGGGAAATTTGTTCCTTTGGATAAAATGGATTATACGAAAGGGCCTCAGAATGACAATCATCCTGCTTATTGCGAGGTCTCTGATAACTTGATATGTACAATCGGTTTGTTTGAAAAGCAGATTACCGGAGTGGAGCTTTCCATGTGTCGCAACATAACGGTAAGTCATAACAGTATTTACAATACTCCCCGTGCCGGAATTAATATCAGCGAAGGCACATGGGGAGGACATATTATCGAATACAATGACATTTTTAATACCGTGAAGGAAACAGGTGATCATGGAACTATCAACTCCTGGGGGCGTGACCGTTTCTGGCATCCGAATTATAATATAATGACGCAAATAACGAATGAAAAGCCTGCGTTGATTTTGGCAGACGTGGTCGAACCTATCATTATCCGCCATAATCGTTTGCGTTGTGATAG
>CAUHML010000252.1 GCA_959606905.1 uncultured Bacteroides sp.
ACAATCAGTATTTTCACCGTTTTATCCGGCTTCACCATTTCCGAGATTTCTTGAGGCTCTATTATATAATGTTCGGCAACGTGCTCGTCTGCGGAGGAAGAGGCTTCCATATTCATATTCGCATCCCGGTGGAGAGTAACGGTAAAAGAGGTAACTCCATTCAGTTCGCTTTCCACTCCGATGGTTCCCTGATGCAACTCTACAATTCCTTTCGCCATCGCCAATCCAATGCCCGATCCTTTGACAGTTCGTGTGGTTGTTGCCGAATCATCCTGCCAAAACCGTTCAAATACATGTTTGATCTTGGATTTATCAATGCCTACCCCCAGGTTGTTGACTGAAATCACAATGTCATTATCTCCTTCCGCTGACAGCTCAACAGAAATCCAGTCACCAGGCTTCGTATACTTAAAAGCGTTGGACAATAAATTATAGAATACTTTCTCTATCTGTGTTTTGTCAATATACAAATCAGCTTCTTTCAGAGTGGAAGAAAAGCGGAGATCTATCTTATTCAGTTGGGCATAACTATAGAAAGAACCACAAATTTCCTCTATCACCGCCACAATATTCTCTTTAGAAATCTTTAGTTTCAAGTATCCCTGATCCTGCTTGCGGATATCAATGACTTCATCCACGAGGTTATTCATCCGACGGGAATTTTTATAAATATCCAGAATCTTATTATATACTTCAGGAATAATGTCCTTATGCATCAGGAGCATTTCGAGCTGGCTGGATATAAGTGTTAACGGAGTACGGAATTCATGCGATACATTGGTAAAGAAACGCAGTTTGGACTGGTTCACACTTTCGATATACTCTTTTTCCCGTTTCTCGGCCAATAAAGAGTGCCGCAAGGTTTTTCGTATCCAGAACATACGGATAATATAGCCGGCAATAAGGATAGCTGTCAGCACCATCAGCAAAATAAACCATGCCCGCTGATAAACCGGAGCCTCCACTATCAGCTCAAAACTAACGGAAGGTGCTTCCTGACCGTGAACGCCCACCTGGTCGCCACGGACATGGAAAGTATAATGCCCCGGATGAAGATTGGTATAGGTAATCATCGTATTATCGCCCGCCTTCATATATTCGTTATCAAAGCCTTCAAGTTTATATTCCAGACCGATATTAGAAATATTATTCAGGGTGTTACTTGCTATCTCAAAAGTGACGGAAGAATATCTGGGCGGCAATACTAACCGATGTTCATACAGTACGGTTTCTTTGATAAGCCCCAACGAATCAAGCGGTTGTATTTCCGTATTATCCACAAGCACCCGTTTTACAAACACGTCATAGTCAACAGACTGTTTGTTCAGCTTTTCCTGGGCGATAGAGACAATACCCGCCAGACCACACACGTAAATATCGTGGTCGGACGCAATATACAGCCCTCCATCATTTACATTATTCAAGGGAAAATCACTCTGTCTGTTATAGTTCTCGAATGTAGTCGTTGCCAGGTTGAATTTAGAGAAACCACCATTGGTTGCCACATAGATAGAACCATCCAAAGGGCTCTCCACCAATCCGGTTATAAATCCATTTTCCAATCCCTGTTTCGCTCCGTATCCCACAAAAGAATCTGTCTTCTTATCAAATAGATAAATTCCCGAGCCTGTCGATCCCAGCCATATACGTCCTTTCTTATCACATAAAATGTGGTTGATGTGATGCTGCGCTGTGCTCTGCGCTATTTGGGAGAAAGGATAACTATGGGCAGTGCCCGCTTTGAGGTTGACTCGTATCAGATCAAAAGAGGTAGTCAGCCATAAATCCCCGTCTTTGTCAAACGTCATATCCCAAACCTGCGACAGATGTTTGGCAGCCAACGAAGGGTGTTCGAAATGATGAAGTCGAAGGTGTTTCTTATCCAACACAAGCAATCCTCCCTTGGCAGCTATCAATAAAGAATCGTGGCCGGCAAACTCTATCATTTTCACCAGATTATAGGCTCTGTCAACAACTGTTTTTCCTTCCGGAGTATAGATGTTTTCCGAGATAGATTCTATATGCCCGGTCGACAGATTAATCCGGTTGATTCCCTGATAAAGAGAAGCTACCCAAAGATAATCCGGCTCTTTCTCATAATAAAGAGACTTCACTATCTTAAAAGAAAGCTCTTGAGAATAGACCTTTTTTAAAGGGAAAAAGCGTTTGGTATGTTTATCATAATAGTTCAACCCGCTTCCTTCACTTGCAAACCAGATCCGTCCGGAACGGTCTTCGGCAATGGAACTGATAATATAAGAATTCAAATGACCGCCAACAGCCGTAGACGAGCGGTAAAAATGGAAAGCATCATTCGCTACATTATAATATTGGATTCCCTGATAAAAAGTCCCCAACCATAAAGTCCCCGAAGTGTCGTAATGCATCGAAATAATAGAACGTATATCGGCCGCCTCCACATTCAAGTCATATTCATAATCTGTAAACTCTCCGGTAAACAGGTTTAAAGTCTGCAAACCGGCATAGGTTCCGATATACAGGAGACTATCATTAGCTTGCGTCACATGACGCACATTATTATGGTTAATCGTATTTTCATCTACCTTATTATGTTTGAAATGAGTAAGTGTTCCATCTTCATCCAACCGTATGAGCCCTCTGTTTCTGGTAGCTATCCAGATACTCCCGTTTCTATCTTCTGTTATTGAATTGACAGCTCCCACATCCATACGCCGGGTGATATGTGCAGACTGGTCGATGCAGTATACACCTTTCGAAGAAGTACCCACCACCACTGTCTGATTCTGACGAACCATGAGACTGTTCATCAATACATCCTCCTCATCCGAAGGAAATGAAAAGAATAACTCGGGCGCCTGGTCGAGGTTGCGATAACGGTAGATTTCCTTTCCGGTAGCTATCCATAATGCATCGTGCGCATAACAGATTCCCGCAACTTCTCCTTCACGCAACACCCTAAAACGATTCAAACGCATATCATAAAGAGTCACGCTCTGCAAACTGCGGATAAAGAGCAATCCGGCTTTATTTCCGCAAACCTGCCTGATATTATTGATATTGATGGAATAAGGATTAGCGTTATCCGGTTTGAATACTTCAAACTTACGTCCGTCAAATCGATTCAGCCCGTCTTGAGTGCCGATCCACAAAAATCCGAATTCATCCTGATAGAAACAATTGACTGTTTGATGAGAAAGTCCCTGCCTTACGTCCTTAAAGCGCATATTGATATCCTTCGTCACATTTGCCATGCAACAAAGTCCCGATATGAACAGGCAATAAACAACAAGAAATTTAGCTTTGGCCATCTGTGTTTTTCGATAATTCAGATGCAATATTCGGGAAAATCCAAGATATATGCAAGTGTTTATTCAAAAACCTGATTGCCTATTGCCTGCATACTATTACTCGGGAGGCGTATAACTAATCTCCCTACCGAATAAAATTAATCATCTGACGGTTAATTCTTTTTCGTCTGACTATAGTCAGACGAAAGTTCAACTATAGTCAGACGTAAGTTTAACAGTAGTCAGACGCAAGTTTGACTATAGTCAGACGATTAATTTTATGCATAAACAAGATTAGTTATCTCTTTACCAAGAAATAGTTTTTAGCATACGAAAGATTAAATTATACTATCAACCGCCTAAACACTTGTTTATCATTGGTGAACTGCGTACTTTTGCACGCCATTAAAAAAAGCAAAACAATGACTAACAAAACCAAAGGTTTTATCTATGGAGCGATTGCCGCTGCGAGCTACGGTATGAATCCTCTTTTTGCACTTCCGCTCTATGCAGCCGGAATGAGTG
>CAUHML010000253.1 GCA_959606905.1 uncultured Bacteroides sp.
TACTTATATAAAAAAGGAAGAATAACAATCAGTCCGGAAAAAGACTGGGAGGAACAGAATGACGACCACAAAAAACAAGAAATAGAGAAAATGCATAAAAGGAATATGAGAATAAAAAAAAAGTCTATGAGAAATACACTATTTTCAGCATAAAAAGCTGGTAATATTATGAGAAATGCCGTTTTGAAAAGTATTTCTCATAATATATCTATTTGATTATCTTTCGTTTATCGGAAAACAATGAGAATATGAGAAATGCAAGTGAAAAATAGGCGACAGGAGAAAGTGTGCGTAAGTAACCTGAATTTTGCGTTTTTTAAGAAAGAGCAAAAAGGAAAAGAGCAAAAAGAAAGAGATAAATCCAGAAATCCGGCCGGAGCCATATACTGTATACCCACCGAGCAAAATTCCTTTTCAGTTGTTATTCATACATAAACATATTCTATACAATAAAAAATAATATCATGGAGAAAAATATTTTTCAGTTAGATAATGAGCAGCTCAAAGAAATTGCTCGCTCATTTAAAGCGAAAGTAGAAGAAGGTTTGAACACTGAAAATGCAGAGATACAATGCATTCCCACTTTCATCACTCCGAAAGCAAGTGGTATCAATGGCAAATCATTAGTACTCGACTTGGGAGGAACGAATTACCGGGTAGCAATCGTTGACTTCAGCAAAATGCCTCCCACCATTCATCCTAACAATGGTTGGAAAAAGGACATGTCGATTATGAAAACTCCCGGTTATACCCGAGAGGAGTTGTTCAAAGAAATGGCAGATATGATAACCGGAATAAAACGGGAAAAAGAGATGCCAATTGGATATTGTTTTTCTTATCCGACAGAGTCCGTCCCAGGTGGAGATGCCAAACTGCTACGTTGGACCAAAGGAGTTGATATAAAAGAGATGATCGGAGAAGTTGTTGGAAAACCTTTACTCGACTATCTGAATGAAAGAAATAAAATCAAGTTTACGAACATAAAAGTGCTCAATGACACTGTTGCCAGTTTATTTGCCGGACTTACCGACAGTAGTTACGATGCGTATATAGGTCTGATTGTAGGAACAGGCACCAATATGGCAACTTTTATTCCGGCTGACAAAATTAAAAAATTAAATCCGTCACATAAAGTAGATGGATTGATTCCCGTCAATCTGGAATCCGGAAATTTTCACCCACCGTTCCTCACTGCAGTGGATAATACAGTAGATGGAATCTCCGGGAATCCGGGAAAACAACGTTTCGAAAAAGCTGTATCCGGTATGTACCTGGGAGATATTCTAAAAGCCACTTTCCCATTGGAGGAGTTCGAAGAAAAGTTTGATGCACAAAAGCTCACCTCTATTATGAACTATCCCGATATTTATAAGGAGGTGTATGTAGAAGTAGCACAGTGGATATATAGTAGATCAGCACAGTTAGTTGCAGCTTCACTGACAGGGCTTATCATGTTGTTGAAGTCATACAACAAGAATATACGAAAAATTTGCCTGGTTGCCGAAGGTAGCCTTTTTTGGAGCAAGAACAGAAAAGACAAGAACTATAACATGATTGTCATGGAAAAATTACGGGAGCTTTTCAGTTTGTTTGGTTTGGAAGATGTAGAGGTCGATATCAAAAGCATGAATAATGCCAATTTGATAGGGACAGGTATTGCGGCTTTATCCTGACACCTCCCTGCCTATCATCGTCATTACAGGGTGATCCTCCCAATCGACTTGCTTATAAGAATCTGACAGGAATGTGCCAGAACTCTCTTTTTAATGTAATAGCCCTCGCTACAGATAGTTGTAACGAGGGTTATTCTTCGTTTATAAAGATTTGCACGCACCCTTATCTAACCTATTGCAGATATATCAAATCTATTTCAAGATTTAATATACAATGTAGTGTGTAAAGTGGTTGTTTACTTAATCTTCAAAGCAAAACCACCTCCGGGTGCCAAATGAATCTTCAACTTACTGTCATTTTTTATCCGGATGGATTCACATTTATAATCACGCCCGATCCGGTGAGCATTTGCTCCGTCTTTAAACAATGTAGCGTCATACGTCTTACCACCCAGGAAAGAGCAATCCACTTCGATGTCACGTGCCGTCCAATCGGTGATTCCACCTACATACCAGACATTTCCACTCCGGCGTGCTGTTACGATATACTCTCCCATCTTACCATCAAGCACGATACTTTCATCCCACACTGTCGGAACATCAGCAATAAATCCTGTTGATTCCGGTTCGCGCATATAGTTGCTCGGCGTATCACACAACATATTGAAAGGAGATTCAAATACAACATACAGAGCAAGTTGACGGCAACGAGTTCCCTGACTCATCGGTTCTGAATTGCAAGGATAATAGTTACCTTTCGAAGCATTGCGCATCGCCCCTTGAGTGTAGTCCATCGGACCGGATACTTGACGAGTGAAAGGAATCATCACGTCATACTTCACCTGATCCACCGAAGCCGGACTCCATTTCATCTGTTCCAGACCATTGACACCTTCAAAGTTCAATACATTCGGGTAAGTACGATTCAAACCGGCCGGTTTGTGCGTTCCATGCAAGTCGAGGATCAGTTTATATTTAGCACACATCGCGGCAGCCCGATAATTGAACGCAGTCATAAGCTGATCGTCACGATCCATAAAGTCGACCTTAAAACCTTTTACTCCCATGTCGGCATAATGACGGCAAACATTCTCCATATCACGTTCGAAAGCATAATAACCGGCCCAAAGAATGATGCCTACATTTTTGGAGGCTGCATAATCTACCAATTCTTTCAGATTAATCTCTTTCACCACTTGCATCAAATCCGCTTGCAGATTTACCGCCCAGCCTTCGTCAAGTATCACATATTCAATACCGTTTGCAGAAGCAAAATCAATGTAGGCTTTATAAGTCGGATTATTTACTCCGGTCACAAAATCAACGCCATCCAAATTCCAGGCATTCCACCAGTCCCATGCTACTTTGCCGGGTTTGATCCATGAAAGATCTGTCAGACGGGAAGGGGCAGCCAATAAATAGCTCAAGTTGCTTGCTGCCAAATCCTTATCGGAAGTGGTAACAATGCTCATGCGCCACGGGAAATTCCGGGGTTTATCTACTTTGGCAATGTAAGCTTCATGCTCTTTCACCAACATTTGAAGTTGATTGTGTCCGCCTTGCACCATCTTCTTGGGGTATGGAGCGAAACGTCCCGTCAACCGATTTTCTCCTTCAATAGCAGACAAATAGAGGCCGGGATAATTCTCCAAATCGGATTCTGTGATACAAACCTTAACGCCTTCTCCGGCATCCACGACTAATGGCAAAAACATCAAACGTTTTTTATTCAGCTTCGATAATGGATCGGTAGTATAAGTATTTTCGAAGGAATTGAAATATTGAGAGTCATAATCACCGTCTTTTCCTGTTTTTACATAAGGTACAGAAGCTACCATATCGGATGGGAAATGATAATCTACTGTTTCATCTACCACGTTGAAAGGTTTCTTCGCACGGCTGACAAAGCGGTAAGCAATACCATCATTGTACGCACGAAACTCGACATTCCAGTCTTTTTTAAACCGAAGAGTCAGTTCATTATAGTGGTCTCTCAATTCACTGGCACGATAGAAAGGAGAAGGAATCATCTGATCTACTTTTTTCCCGGAAGTGCCGGACAACTTTGCTTTCTCTCCCCAGACTTCTCCGTTATCCAATGTCATCGAAATTGGAGAAGGAGCAAGGATCTGCCGTCCGTTACAGTGGATGTCATAAGTCAGCTTATCACC
>CAUHML010000254.1 GCA_959606905.1 uncultured Bacteroides sp.
TTACTATTGACCAGTATTTCTCCCTTCATCAAAAAAAGGATAAGATTTTCTTCACACTTTTGAGCCGGTTTATGAAAACCACGCCGATAAATCACATGAGTAATGGCATTACTCACCGCTTTTGGACATATTTGACAATCCCAGGTTCCTTGACAAATAGATGGCATACGCTGACTGTGTTTGTTTTTGTTTATGCTGCCAGCAAAAATATATGAAATCTTTCATATTGCCATAAAAAAAGAGAGAAAAGTGAAAAAGAGGTTAGGTAAGAGAAAAAAGGTATCCACTACAAAAATGTAAGTAACATATAGAATTAAAATTCCCAGTCTTTTTCTGGAGAAACTAGGTTATATTTTCTATCATAATTCCAAAACACAAGAAGAACCGATGTAACATACAAATTACATCGGTTCCATAGATTTAATCTTGTGTTAGTCAACAGTTGGAGTTACAGGATCTTCAGCATCCCAACTAGTAACAGTTGCAGTGATACCAACTTCTTGAGCACCAATAGGCAATGTTAGTTTATATAGTATTTTCTTTCCAAACGCCCATGCAGCAGTACTTGTCAAAGATACTTCCTTACTATTTTCAGCAATCTTACTTCCATCTTTCTCTACGGTATATTCTATAGATATTTTTGCATCAGTAAGAGCTTGCGGTATTAACATCAACGCATTACCTGCTTTTACAGCTGTCTTATCATCTGAAAAATCCCCAAGTTCATATGCATAAGAGACACTTGTCTCTGTACCTGCAGTCCAAGTCCCTGCGTTAACACCTGCATATGTAAATGTTCCACTTCCCTTAATTCCAGTCAATTCCACTTTAGATATAGTATAGGTATAACCAGCCTCTTTTGTCACCTCGATATTTACTTGAGTCAATGCATGTTTAAAAGTTAAAGAAACATCTGTTGCTGCTTCATTTGTCTTCTTTTGAGCATTTGCCACAGATGCAATCACTAAGTCCTTTTGAAGGGCAGCTGTATTTCCCACTGTATAAGTAAACTTAGGATATCCTTTATCAGTAGTACCATTCGGAGCTGTATATGTAACTCCGTCTTTTGGAGAGTATGCAAAAAATTGCAGTTTTTCTGCAAGAGGCCAATAATATGGACCTCCAGATACCGTCCATTTAAAATCCGAATAAGTAGCAGAACCATTTATCCATGGTGTCGAAAGAGTCACCGCAGCACTCATCTCCTCTGCCTTCGTATTATACGCATAAACCTGAAAGCCAGAACTCTCTAAACCGCCTGTATCCAGTTCAGTAGCTCTAGTTACCGCCGTATTAAAATTAATTTCGGCCTTCTGTGAAGGGGCTTCAAACTCTTCATTCTGTGAGCAACCCGTAATTGCCAAAGCAGCTGTTACTGCCAATAAAATCTTCTTCATAACTGTATTTTTTTAAGTTTATAATATTGTTATATTTTGTTTATAGCATCTATTTCATTTCACGGGTAACTCAACATTATCTTCGGGTCCCCATCCATCAACATTGCCACCCATTCCTCCACCTCCATCAGGATTCGGTGGTGTTTCCGGCTTATCAACTTCAATCTTATCATCAGGCGGTAACTCAATCTCCGGTGGTGGGGTTGGTTTTCCATCTTCCCCTGTTCCAGCATTTTCAAGTGTACCTATTATTTCAGTAACATCAATTGTTGCTTCCTGAACTGTATTATCTGTTTTGATAAATTTCAATATTAATATTATAGCATCTTTCTCACTAGAAGTTTCCCTCTCTGATATTGACATTCGCGTCGGCATTGTCATTTCCTTTACTTGTTTGAAAGCGGTGAAAGATGCCGTTACCTTATTGTCTCCCTTCTTTACCTCAAAGTAGATAGGTTGTGAGCTACACACTCCACGACCTTTGCCTATACAGTAACAATCGGATAATCCATCAATGCTCCCTACCACTGTTGCAACATACTCCAAACCTTTAGCCTCTACTGCAAAAGAATATTTCTTCACCACAGATTCCATCTTCCAGTCTAAATGAAGCACTTCTTCACTCTTCTCTATTTTCAGCTCATCTATATTCAATACATACAACGAATCGGGTGACCAAACCATCTTTTCCATTCCTGCAATCCCCAAATCATTGCAATATTCTGTATAAGCTTCTATAGATTCATAGGACTCTTCTCCTCTAATTCGTATACGATCCGAGTTAAAGTTATAACCCATAGTTACTACCGAATACCATCCCGGAGGAACTTTCATTTCTCCGCCTCGCACCGAAAGGTATTTATCTACTTTCCTGCCATCTCCGTTCCTCGGATAAAAAATCACCCGAACTCCCTCCGGCAGTTGATCTGTCACTCCATCCCAATCCAGCTTTATATCTACCCCACTTACGGGATAATCATCCAATATATCGCGACGGCTACATCCAGTTAGCATCAGCAGCGAGGACAAAAGCACAAGAAACCTGTATCTTGTATTTCGCATTACGCCCTCCTATCTCTTTGTTGTTATCAACCATACCAAAGAAACTTTCGCCTTGGTAGGACCAATAAAGTTATAACGTCCACTATTTGTCCATACAATATCTCCCTCATAAGGAGTATATTTTTTATATTCTGTTGTCAAATACCCTATGCCAAGACTGAATTCAAGGGAAAAATGCCGTGCCAACTGCCGTGCATATCCATAAGTCACTCCCGCAGCTCCGTAATACTTACCTTGATAGCCATCTCCACGCAGCTGGAAGTCATATATCCCGCCTTCAGCATAAAGTCCGATAAAATGTCCGGTCAATCGGTCACGCTTCTGACGGTTTCCCAGCCAACAACGTCCTTCCATCCCTCCCGAAAGGAGCTGATAGCAGAAATCATGTTTGCTATTCAGCCACCACGGACATTTATATTCAGTATTCAAAGACCACCTCTTGCCTATCGGAATTTCCACTTCTATATTTGGCGCCAATGCCAAATCATATAACAGATTATTCTTCACTGCAAGTACAGTTTGGCTTTTCACCGGCCCTTCTGCCTCCGATATATCGACCTCACAGGCCTGTTTTTTTTCACTTTCTCCCACAGGCTTATCAGGTTGATCTTTCGGAAGCGCCTCTTCCTGCTTTGAAACAAACAACCCGGAGACAGAAGATACCGGTTCAAAAGCCTCTTTACCTAATTTCGAAGTTTCTCCGACAATCGTAATAACCGATCTCCGCAGTTCTGGAAAGATATTGTGAACAATGTATCGGTAAGCAATTCCCCGATTCAATTTTCGCAACAGTTGCTTCCGTTTATTGACATCATTCTTATGATAATCAATCAATATCAGCACTTCTTCCCGATCTGGTAAGTTAGAGTCGGATGCCACCAACTTACGAAACTCCGACCAATCCTCTCCCCCTGAAAAAAAATGAATCTTATCAACACTAACATCCGAATTATACCGTTGTAAGAATTCCTTTATCGAATCATTTCTCCGAGCAGCCAAACTTCTATTATAAGATTCATCACCATCAGGAGAAACAAAAGTTTCCACATTCAGCGCTGTTATATATTTCGTATTTAAATTTCCGAGAAGCAAAGAATCTAAAATTATAATTACCTGATTATTATTCTTATAACTAAGATCCACTTTCGCTTCATTCGCATCAAAATATATCACTGCCCGCCGGATTGTATCATTCGCAACAGCGAAAAATGGAATCGAAGCATACCCACTTTCTGGAAGGCTTAATAAAGCCATAAGAATAGTCAATATATAGATACCATGTTTCATTGTCGTTCGTTTCTGAT
>CAUHML010000255.1 GCA_959606905.1 uncultured Bacteroides sp.
AGGATGGAGAGCGGTTCCCCGTCTTACTTGGCATATGATTTATAGAAACAAGCGCTTGGATGACAACGGTCCTATGGGGGCTAGTCTGATAACTTTGAACCAGCGTCATCCGGATGAGGCTTTCCAACAATATGTTGAAACAACAAATCATCATCTTATGGTTTCGGAACCCCGCTTGGCCGATGGAACCATAGCTCGCTTGTGGCCTCATGAAAATACTGTTTGGGCAGATGATGCGTTTATGGCGGTATCTTTTATTTCTAGAATGGGAGAGGTTACCGGTGAAAAGAAGTATTTTGATGATGCGGCCAATCAGATATTGAATTATACAAGGTATTTATGGTGTCCTGAGAAACAGATTTATTATCATTGCTATCATACGGATAATAAAGAGCATGGAGTGGCGCATTGGTCGCGGGCCAATGGATGGATTTTTATGGCGACAGCCGATTTGCTGGCCAGAATGCCGGAAGATCACCCCATGCGTGATGATGTGATAAAGAATTTCCAGATGCAGGCCAGTGGGGTAGCCCGGTATCAAGGGAAAAACGGTTTGTGGCATCAGCTATTGGATAAAGCAGATTCTTATGAAGAAATCACCGGTACTTCCATGTTTGTATTTGGTATAGCTAAAGGTGTGAAGGAAGGATGGCTGCATCCGGATTTCATTTATGTAGCATGGCAGGGATTAAAAGGTATGTTGTCAAAGATTTCAGAGAATGGTGATGTGACGGCCATTTGTGTCGGTACAGGTATCATGCCTTCCACCGTATTTTATTATAATCGTCCTACTCAGGAAAATGATCCGATGGGTGAAGGGCCTGTGTTACGTGCTTTGGTAGAAATGATTGATGCACCTAAATATACGGAAATTAGTGCGAATGATCAGTATGATAAGATAAAATAAAGATAGAACCAAGAAAATACAATTGCCGTAGGGGTGGACTGGATTCGCCTGGATACACTTCTTTGTGGTGCCAGACGGAAACATTCCGCCCCTACAGTAAACCTGATGATAATGAAAAATATTTTTTTCAGTCTTTTGGCTATATCAGAACTTTAAATCCAATCGACCCTCTTTTATTCTTTCTCCCTCGAAAGTGCCACTGATTATTCTGTTATTTAAATCGAAACGGGTGATATTGATTATTCCATCTTCCAGTTTTTCTTCTTGATTATTCTCATTCTTGAATATAACATCAGTATAGATAGTCTGATCGTCACTCGCTCCTTCTGAGATACTGTAAATAGTGATGTCTTTCTCTTTGGGGTCAATGATGTTGAAAGAAATGGAAGCATTGTTGTCCACTCGGATATCTATGCTGACTATCGCTTTCTCGTCTTCGTTGCGGGCAGGATAATAAGAAGCCTTATCATCTGAGTCATAGCGCTGTCCCGTATATACCCAGCCATCTATCAGGCAACCAAAGGTATTGGCTCCTGTTTGAGTGGCAGGGGGCATGATGGTAGGATCTGCTGAAAAGTCTTCTCTATCACAGGAACAGCATAATGCGATTGTTAATACTATTGTAATAAGATATTTAATCATGGCTTGAATTTTTAAAAATGATAATTGATACCTACTGAGAATCCTAATTGTGAAATGTCGTCCGCCCCCTTCATTGGATAGTGTGGCTGCACCATCCATTCCTTATCATGATAACGAACAGAATACTCGCCGGAATATGCCAGGATATAGTTTATCCTTGCACTGACTCCCCAATGGGTGAAAGCACGGTATTCTCCACCTATGCCAAAGTTCGCCGCCCATTTATTCATGGATACTTTCCGTGGCTTATCATATACCGTACTGTTATCTTGATATAACTGATATCCGGTTCCGGTAGTAAAATACAAGCTGAATTGCTGTTTCAGCCAATGCAGGGAGAACTGTGGAGCAAAATAATGTGTTTGAATTTTATCACTGCTGTTTGGCATGTCGTTAGTATACCGGCTGCCTTGATAAAGTACTCCGAATCCCACCCGTATGGCAGGCTTGTTTCCTATCAGATAAGTATAACTTCCTGACCAGCCTATGCCATTGCGTAAACTTGAAGAGTGTCCAGCTACTCCTATCAGTTTTCCGGTGTAAAAGGTAGGCCCTGTTTGGAGGGACAGGATAGAACGTTCGCTAGTGCCGAATTGTGCGTATAGCACTGATGAATACAGCAGCATGGCTGTTAGTAAAAAACATAATTTACATTTCATAATAGTTGTGTTTGTCTAGTTAAGCATTATAAATACAAAAATAGTAAATCATTGAATATAATGATCTTATTAGCCTATTTATTTTAAACCGAGCATGAAAAATGTGATAGATTAACGCTTATCCGAATCTGTCTTAGGGTGGAAAATAACTGTTATGTAATGATTTGACTTCTTTTGCTACTGAATATTATGTAAATATAGGTACCGAATCGTGAACGAAAGTTATTATTTGAACATTTTCCTATGGAAATTTGTTATAAAGGAAAATATGATATACTTTTGGAAAAAGTTTCCTAGGGAAATAATTAAAGAAGATGATGTAACAGAGTCTGGTTTTAATCATAAAAAGAGAAGATTATGAAAAAAGAGTTTATAAGAAGGTATGGATGGACATTGCTTGGCATTGTGGCAGGAATGGTAGGAGGATATTTATATTGGCGTTATGTGGGTTGTTCCACGGGAACTTGCCCTATCACTTCTTCTCCTGTCAACAGTTCCATTTGGGGGGCGGCAATGGGAGGATTATTGCTCAGTTCATTTATACCGGAACGTAAAGAAATAAAGAAGGAGGAATAAGTATGAATAAGACAATTTTATTTTTTCTAGCCCTTATGCTGGTTACCACTACAGCTTGCGGCAGAGGAAACAGTAATAATAACCCTGTAAAAGAAGAAACTATGGCAACAGAAGGAAATGGAAAAGTCATACATTTGACTAAAGCTGATTTTTTGGCGAAAGTATATAATTTCGAGAAAAACCCGAAAGAGTGGAAATATGAAGGTGACAAACCGGCTATTGTGGATTTCTATGCTGATTGGTGTGGTCCTTGCAAAATGGTAGCTCCTATTCTGGATGAATTGGCAAAAGAATACGATGGACAGATTGTGATTTATAAAGTGGATACAGAGAAAGAACAGGAACTGGCAGGCGCATTCGGTATACGGAGTATTCCATCCATTCTGTTCATCCCCATGGAAGGAAAGCCGGAGATGGCACAGGGAGCTATGCCCAAAGCATCTTTTAAAAAGGCTATTGATGAGTTTTTATTGAAAAAATAAGTAATTTTGTGCAATAGCATTCAAGAAGAAGCATCAATATGGAAACTTTATGTAAAATAAGAGACCTCTATCGCGCTATTGCAGAATTTGAAACCCGGTTTGAAAAGGTGCATCACCTTTGTCTGAACGAAGGAATGTTGTTATGCTGTCTCTCCAAGAAGAAACGCTTGTCTTCGGGAGAGATTGCAGGACTGTTAGGCCTTACTAATTCAAATACTTCTAAAGTCATCAGATCTGTGGAAGATAAAGGCTATGTAGAGCGTAATCTGGGAGATAGTGACAAACGACAGATGTATTTCTCGCTTACGGCAGAAGGAAAGAAAATTCTGAAGGAGATGGAATGCTGTAATATTGAGATTCCTGAGTTACTGAGGTCTGTTTTGTAATAGTAAACAAGATACCGCTGTAGATGAAGCCCGTTTTTATTTTTATATCATTGCTGATAATGCTCTGTCCCGCTTTCTCGCAAAGC
>CAUHML010000256.1 GCA_959606905.1 uncultured Bacteroides sp.
ACGGAAATTATGGAAACAAACAATATGGAAATGTATGAGGCTCCTAAAGTGGAGATTATCGAAGTAGAAGTGGAAAAAGGATTTGCAGTAAGTGGTGGAACAGAAGACTATGACCAACATCCTTGGTAATTGAAATAAATAATTTAAAAACATACACGTATGAAAAAGATATTGTTCACATCTTTGGCTGTTCTTGGATTAGGAATAACCGGTTGTTCCAATGAAGATTTGGGCGTGGCGAAAAGTGGCGTTGATGAAGTATGTGCCACTATGGGAGATGCTGAATCGCGTACTGCTATGAATGGCAATTCTGTCGTTTGGAGTACAGGTGACGAGATTGGCATTTTTGTAACGAATGGAAGTTCTTCTACATATACTAACACTAATTATTCATTATCCAGTGGAGCCGGGACCAAGAACGCAGGGTTCTCAGGAGTACTGGAAGGTGAGAATCCTGTAAAGAAAGCTGCTTTTTATCCTTATGGCAGCGATGCTTCTTATGATGGAAGTAAAATATCATTAACGTTGAAGGATACCTATAATTATAAGGAAGGAGAAAACAGCAGTGCTCTTATGGCTTGCCAAATAAATGAGAGCGCACAGGATGTCTTGGCATTTAAAAATGCAGGTGCCCTGATGAGCATAACTGTCAATAATATCCCGAAGGACTATACTTGGGCGAAATTGACTTCTATGACCGCTCAAGGAAAAACTACTGTTCCAACCATTGCTGGAAATGCACAAATAGCATTCTCCGAAGGTATCCCTACATTGACAACCATAGGAACATTAAATTCCTCTTCCATAACTATAAACTTTACTGCTGGCAATGACGTGGCCAGTAAAACATTCTATTTCCCGTTGCCTGTAGCCGAGTATCCTGCCTTGGAACTTTCCATTGGTAATGGCTCTACAAGCCAGGTTTTAAAGACAAAAGCTTTAGATGCTAAACGTAACGAACGTTATACCACAACTATAACGTTGGACGAAGTATCCGGAAGTGTACCGACAACAGTTGAAAGTGTATCAGCGGTAGCCGATGCTTTAGCAACAACTAATTCGGTTTCTGTGACTGATGTGGCTCCAACTGAAACCAGTCCTACAGTTTCAATACCGAAAAAAAATACACCGGCAGAAAATGTCAGCATATCCTTTGAAAAGATTTCTACTACTGCTACTGTTGCTATAAAAGAAGCGAGCACTGGCGCTAGTGGTAATTCAGCACCTGAAAACGTGTTGGTATCTGTACCGCAATTAGATACTGCGCCTAAATTTGAGATAGAGCTGCCTTCTTCTACCGTAACTTTGGCTGCCAATGGCGAAACAGCTACTTATGATGAAGTAACGGCAACTACTGCTGCAAATACATTGGTTCTTGATAAAGGGATTACGGTTAATACATTGAAGGTAAAAGCCGGTAATGTAAGAGTGAAGAGTGGTGCCAAAGTAACAGCCATCAGTCGTGAAAGCGGTAACACTTCAACTGTCATTATTTATAAAGAAGAAGGGGCTGAATTACCCAATCTGTCCGGTAATGACGCATTTGAAGTAGTTGATGCTGCCGTAGCCGACTTGCAAAATGTCGCAAAAAATGGTGGAACTTATACTCTTGCCACAGACTTGACGGGAGATTTTACTATTTCCGCAACAAAGGAAGTTATCATCAATTTGAACGGTCATAAAATTACCAACAAATCTGGTGATACATTTACCGTAAACAAGGATAGTAAACTGACAATCAACGGAAATGGTACAGTGGATAATGTAAGTCACGGGAAAGCTTGTATCTATAATAACGGTACAGTAATTCTTAATGACGGAACCTATATTAGAAGTAAGGAAAACGGTCAGAATTCAGAAAGTTCAGGTGGTAACAGCTATTATAATATTCTGAATCATGGCGAGATGACGATTAATCCAAATGTGGAGATATCGCAAAACGGGCATTATTCTTCGATGATAGCCAATGGGTATTATGATTATACCAATACGAATCCGCGAAATGGATATGTAAGTGGTACCAATCATCAGAATCCTTCACTTATCATAAACGGTGGTACATTTGCCGGAGGTCTTAATACCATTAAAAATGATGATGGAGCCCAGCTTGTCATCAACGACGGTACGTTCACCAATATGTCTCAGGCAACCGTACAGAATCATCATGTGGCTGAAATCAAAGGAGGTACATTCAATACGACTGGTTCCGCTCAGTATGTGGTGGATAATGAAGGTCATAATGGTGCAGCCAATGACTTGGGACAGATGACTATCAGTGGTGGTACACTGAATGGCAAGATTTATGTGGTTGGTGCAGGTGCATCGCTGGCTGTTACCGGTGGTACTTTTTCCGATCCGTCCGCACTTTTATACTTAAGCGGTAATGCTAACGTGAAGATACGTTTGAATGGAGACGCTACTTGTAATGGCTTTAAAACGCAAAGTGGACAATCTGTAGAATTGGACTTGAACAACCATGTGCTTACACTTGCTAAACCGACCGTTGGCTCGGCTGGCACAGAAACGAACAGTTGTCAATTGTTGAAAGGTTCTACCGTTACTATGAAAAACGGAACACTGGCAAGTGATAATGATAAAATTATGATTCAGAACTACTGTAATTTGACGTTGGATGCTATGACAGTGAAGGGGCTAAATGCCTTATATGTATTGAGTAACAATTGTGGTAATATTTTGATTAGCAATACTACGATTAATGCCGGAACTGGTGCATATGCATTTGATGTTTGCGGCTATTCAACCTACACTGACGGAGTTAAAGTAACTGTTAAAGGTACTAGTATTATTAATGGTAACGTGGAATTATCAAAAAGTACCGGAAACACCGAACCTATGGAATTGAATATTGAGGGTGGTACTTTTAACGGCAATTTGGTTGTTGATTCATCGATAACAAATGCTTCTTCTATCATTAACGTGACTGGTACTCCTTCTTTTAAAGGAACCGGTTGGGATAGTTATAAAAAATAAGAGAATTATTTGCTATCATGTTATTAGTCATGGCAGAAAGTGATTTGTAATAAAAGAAGGTCGTCCTGTTTCGAAAGGTCGGGCGGCTTTCTTTTTTTAAGATTAGAAGATTATGAAACTTAATCCCCATTTCAAACTCCGCTCCATAGCCGGAGAAACAATAATTGTGAACCAAGGTGTTCCCGATACTGATTTGACCCGTATTATTTCCTTTAATTTTTCCGCTTGCTTACTTTGGAAACGACTTTCGGGAAAGGATTTCACTTTACAAGAGGCAGCCTTGGTGTTGGTGGAATCTTATCATATTCCTCAAGAGCAGGCCGAAAGAGATGTGGTGATTTGGGCAGATGCACTAAAAAAATGTTCAGCCTTACTTGATTGATATAACAATGGATATAATACTCGATAAACCGGAGCAAATGCTATTTGCCTTGCTCCGATCCGCGTTGAACAGCACAAAGCCGGTTAGTGAAATCCTTTTTACCGATATATCTCCTGCCCTTTGGCAGGCGTGTTACAAACTAGCTTGCACTCAGGGAGTGATGGCCTTGGCATGGGACGGAATACAGACCCTGCCGGCCTGTTTGCAACCCCCGAAGGCTTTGAAATTAAACTGGGCGATGGCGGTAGAGAACTATGAAAAACGCTACCGGCGGTACTGCCATACCATAGCCGAACTTTCAGCTTTTTATAAAACGCATGGCAT
>CAUHML010000257.1 GCA_959606905.1 uncultured Bacteroides sp.
CTGGCAAAGTACTTGATCTCTTTCACAAAAGAATAAAAGATATTTGTGTCCCAGATGAAAAACGTTTTTGGACACTGTCTTATACTTTCACTCAGCTTCTTATGCACATTGACGATCCGTTCATCTACAGACATCTCTTCCAAAGAATGTGGCGTCTTTATATCTCCATTCTGATACATCCATCGGCAAAGACGGAATTTAGACAAATTCTCATAGGAAGAATAAAGTGTAAAGGGAAGGGAATTGGATGCAGTATACACCTCCGTCGTATTATCTGTTTTCACATAGTCGAAAATTTGCAGATAACGGTTGATTATTTCGTAATAACTTTCCAGCGCACTGGAAGCATGAAGCAAGTTTAGGTCGAAAGTAACTTTATTAGATACATGGCTACCGACAATCTGGTCGATAGAAATACCGAGTTTTTGAGAAAGCAGCGCTACTTCGTCTATTGTAAAAGACACCTCACCCCTCAATCTGCGATAGACAGCTTCCTTTCCCATGCATAAAATGTCAGCCAAAGTATTGGCCAGATTCATATCTTGAGGAATTCGCTCCCTCATTGTAGATATTAATTCGTTTAGAATACCGTTTTTCATTGTTTGTTCCTTTAATTTTAATGTTAATAATCTCTGTGATACATTCTATGCAAAATTACGTCTTGTGTTTGAAAGATTTGTGTGGTAAAACAGAGATGAGCGTACAGGTCTTTTTCTGATTGGGAATCAAGTGGGTAGGATGGGAACAGGGAATGAAAAAAAGTAGATAAGATTCTTATCTACTTTCATTTATTGGAACTTAATTTTTTTTGAAGTTCTAATCTGCGAAAATAAAATTAAAGAGCGTCAATAATTTCTCGCTGTTGCTTGAAGAATTGAATACGCTGCATTTCACCGCTTTCGGATATCAAAGTGGAGAACTTTTTCAGAGATTGAATCCATTCTTTCAAGGTACAGAAAATTTCGTTGTCCATCGTGGTAATGGAGTTGATAGAATAAATACGTATGAGGCTCAGTTGCAGGTTATTGGTGTCTACATAACTATATGTTGCCTCGAAGTTGATATTCGACACATAGATGCGTACACGATTGCCGTCGGCTGTTTTACCGTTGATAGCCAGTTCTTCCAGTTCATCCGCCAATAAGAATAATTCTTTTTTGATTTCTTCTTTTGTTTCGTCGGAAATGAGATGGATGCTGGCGAAGTATTGGATATCGTTGATAAGGTGTTGGAAAATCATATTATCCCATATATAGTCTATGGAGTGGATATGACGTGTCATTGCTACATAGTCTTTCTGGATATTGACCAGTTTCGGTGGAATATCCAATTCTTCGAAACTCTTGCAATCAATATATTTATTCTGGTACATCCATTTGAATAAACGGAATTTTGCCAGAAGCTCATGTTTCAGATAGAGAGTCTGTGGAATAATGTTGGCGGAAGTTCCCATTACAGAATTCGGGTCATCCGGCATCGTATTAATCAGCGAGACATATTTTTCAAGGATATTGTAGTAACTCTCGAACGGGTCGTCATAATCTACAATGTTTATATTGAACATGGCGTTCGATTTGAAACTTAGTCCTATAATTTTGTCTAACGATATACCCAGTTTTCTTGAAATAAGAGCCGACTCTTGCAAGGTGAAAGGTACTTCACCGCGCAATCTTCTATATACTGCCTCTTTTCCTATGTATAGCGTGTCCATTAACATATCTGCCAGTTGCCCTTTGAGCGGGAGCTTTTCCTTCATCGCTTCTATGAGGTTTGCATTTGGATTATTTGTCATCATAATAGTTCTAATAAATAATACTTTTTTATTATAAACATTTGTCAGTGGCAAGTTGTTTCGGAAATTGAAACTATTTAAATCTTCTTTTTTTTAAAATATCCTCTCCGAAAATTGTTTATTTTAAGCAAATCGGTTACATTTGTGACCATAAACAAAACGAAGAGACAGCGTCTCTTTAGTAAACAATAGAAATATTTAGAATGAAAAGAATATTGGTAAGTGGCGGAGCCGGTTTTATAGGCTCTCATCTCTGTACTCGGCTTATAAACGAAGGTCACGACGTGATATGCCTGGATAATTTTTTTACGGGTTCGAAAGATAATATCATTCACTTGATGGATAATCATCATTTTGAGGTGGTGAGGCATGATGTCACTTATCCTTATTCGGCTGAAGTAGATGAAATTTATAATTTGGCTTGTCCGGCATCTCCCATTCATTATCAACATGACCCGATTCAAACTGCCAAAACATCTGTGATGGGAGCTATTAATATGCTGGGATTGGCAATGAGACTGGATGCCAAGATTCTGCAAGCTTCTACGAGTGAGGTATATGGAGATCCAATCGTTCATCCGCAACCGGAAAGCTATTGGGGAAATGTGAATCCGGTAGGTTACCGGTCTTGCTATGATGAGGGAAAGCGTTGCGCAGAAACATTATTTATGGATTATCACCGTCAGAATAATGTGCGTGTGAAGATTATCCGTATTTTTAATACGTATGGTCCGCGAATGTTGCCGAATGACGGACGGGTTGTTTCTAATTTTATTCTTCAAGCGTTGAATAATGAAGATATAACGATATATGGTGATGGGAAGCAGACACGCAGCTTCCAGTATATTGATGATTTGATTGAAGGAATGATAAGAATGATGAATACGGAGGACGAGTTTACAGGTCCTATAAACCTGGGGAATCCGAATGAATTTCCGGTATTGGAATTGGCGGAAAGGATCATTAGTATGACCGGTTCATCTTCGAAGATTGTATTTAAGTCTTTACCGGATGATGATCCGAAGCAACGCCAACCGGATATTACATTGGCTAAAGAGAAATTGGGCTGGCAGCCTACTGTTGAACTTGAAGAGGGGCTGAAGCGTATGATTGAATATTTTAAAAATGTCTGAAGCATAAAAAAAGAAAATTATGAATATGGAAATTAATCCTTCTGAATATAAAGTCCTTATTGTGGACGATGTAATATCAAACGTCCTTTTATTAAAGGTACTTTTGACCAACGAGAAATTCAAAATTGTGACTGCCGGTAATGGAACACAGGCGTTGGAACAAGTGAAGAAGGAAAATCCGGATCTTGTATTACTGGATGTAATGATGCCGGATATCAGTGGCTTTGAGGTAGCTCAACAAATGAAAGCAGACCCCGAAATGGCTGAAATTCCCATTATCTTCCTGACTGCTCTAAATAGTACGGCGGATATCGTAAAAGGATTTCAGGTGGGTGGTAATGACTTTATTTCAAAGCCATTCAATAAAGAAGAATTGATTATTCGTGTGACGCACCAGATTTCGTTGGTTGCAGCGAAAAGAATCATTGTTGCACAAACGGAAGAGTTGCGTAAGACGATCATGGGACGCGACAAACTCTATTCTGTGATTGCACATGACTTGCGTTCACCAATGGGATCTATCAAGATGGTATTGAACATGCTGATTCTGAATTTGCCGAGTGATACAATCGGTGATGAGATGTATGAATTGTTAACGATGGCTAATCAGACAACAGAAGATGTATTCTCATTGCTTGATAATCTGCTGAAATGGACGAAGAGCCAGATTGGTAAGCTGAAAGTGGTTTATCAGGATATTAATATGGTGGAAGTCGTAGAGGGCGTAAGTGAAATCTTTACGATGGTGGCCAG
>CAUHML010000258.1 GCA_959606905.1 uncultured Bacteroides sp.
TCTATATTCCTTTTTTCTGCACTGAACTCCACTCCAACTTTAACCAACTCACGCCCGTCTACCTGATAAGGTATCAGATAGCCTTTTTCATCAATCTGCTGCAAAGCCTGTTCGGCAGTACCATTCAGTTTAAATTCAAATACATAAATATACTTCGGAGTTTTCACCACTGCATCCGCCCGTCCGCGGGCACTACGAACCTCTGCTCCGGTAAATTGTCCCATCAATTTGAATACTAAGTAAAATACAACTTGATAATGTCGTTCGGTCTTTTCATTCAGTTCATAAGGGAAATCTGCGAAGAAAGCCTGCAAGCGGGTAAGAAAAGCATCAACATCACCACTCTCCAATTCACGTACAAATTTACCAAGATAAAAACCCCGTTCATCATCTACCACTGATGTGTAATAAGGAACCAAAAAATCCATAAATCCATATCGTACTTCATCATTGGGAAATTTCAGCAGGTAGTTTCCAAAACGCTTGTCATACCCCTTTATAGTCAAATAGCCACTCTGATAAATCAACGGAATCGGATTATTAGCATCTACCCTATATTCCATAAACGAAGAAGCATTGGCTTCTACCCCATCAATCAACGTACGCAAATCATACTCACTCTTTTTAAGCAGTTCGACTAAAAAAGTAGGAGTACCGGTTTGAAACCAATAGTTGCTAAACTTATACCCGTCAAAAACATTAAGCACACTGAATGGATTGAATACTCCTTCCGCAAACTCACAAAAATGATAGCCGTCATATAAAGCCGTCATCTTGTTCAATGTTTCTTCATAAGTCAGTTCATTCGTTTCTGCCAATCGATTCAGTTCAGGAATAAAAGTATCCTTCAATTCTTGTCGCGTAATACCACAAATGGTGGCATACTGCGGCTTCATACTGATATCATTCAGTTGATTCAAATCACTGAACACACTGACTTGCGCAAACTTAGTCACACCGGTAAGGAAAACAAAACGAAGATACCGGTCAGAACTTTTCAGTACACCATAGAAGGCCTTCAATGTCTTACGATAGTCATCAAGCAAAACGTCATCACCCAATGCCTGCAACAAAGGTTTATCATATTCATCCACCAAGACTACGACTCCACGACCAGACTGTTCACAGGCTCGGCGAATTACACCCGCAAAACGTCCGGAGAGAGTTTCCTCATCCTCCCCTTTGCCATATTTCAGTTCCCATTGCGTCAACTGCCTGCTAAGAATTTCGACTAAAGCCTGGGGAGAATCATATTTTTCCGCGTTTAAATCCAAATGAAATACCGGATATATCTTCCATTCCTTTTCCATATTAGCTATGACCAACCCTTCAAATAATTCTTTCTTACCTTCGAAATAAGCTTCAAAAGTAGAAAGAAGAAGACTCTTGCCAAAACGACGAGGACGGCTCAAGAAATAAGGTTTACCTGTGTTAGCTATTCGCCACACAAAAGCAGTCTTATCTACATAGAGATAATTTTCTTCACGAATCTCTGCAAAAGTCTGTATTCCAATAGGAAGTTTACGTAATATCCCGTCCATGATTTTTCCTCTATTTTGATTATTCAAAGATACGCATTTCCACGGGAATACACATACAAATTCCACAAAAAAGTACACAGTTTCACAGACAGCACTACCATGACTCCATTTTTCATCAAACTAGTTTTGTACCAGACAAACAACATCTCACTTCCTCTTCACTTTGCAAATCCAACACACAATAACCAGAACCAGCAAAATAATTCCGTACCAATACCCACCTCCGATTATCCTATTAGTAGTTTTCTCAACTCCCGTTTTATGAATCTCTGTCTTAGCGCTCATATCCGATAAGCTCACAGACTGTGAATTCACTTCTTGAAGAAGTTGTTTCTCATTAACGTTTTTCCTATCCACCACAGTCTTTACCGCCATCCCAACCTTCAATCCAAGCGTATCCACAGGAAACACAAACAGCACCTGTTCGATATGCTCCTCCACACCTCCGAATCCTTTTCTAAAGCAACCTTATTTTTAACAAGACTTTTCCCGGAGCTACTATTTAAACTTGAATCAACCCTAACTTCACTCTCCCTGTTTATCACCTCTTTCTTACTCCTACATCCCGACAGCAATACAGTCACAACCAAAGCCACCAACAACACAAACAGTAACTCCCTCCCACTCCTCAAAAACTCCTTCACATCAAAACAGGGACAAGCCTTCACATATTCATAAGGTTCAATCACTCCGTCACCATTCAAATCCGGTGAGGTATCCCGATGTCCCAACACTTGGAGAATATTATATTCCCGCTGCAAATCCATAATTATCTGATAAAGCACCCGTTTTTGAGCATTCGTCCGGGTATCTGCCGGACGCCCGTTTTCATCCAATCCGCCGATATAACATATCCCGATACTTCGTTTATTCCAACCTTTACAATGAGCACCGGCCAAAGCGACATCCCGCCCCTTTTCCAATTTCCCATCCAAACGGATCACATAGTGATACCCGATACCGTTGAACCCACGTTCTCGGTGCCAACGGTCAATATCTGTGGCAGTAAAATCCTGTCCGGCTTTCGTAGCCGAACAATGCACTATGATAGAATCTATATTTCTCATGATTATTCATTATTAGTTCAAACGCACCAGTTAATAATCCGAAGGTGGCATACGCTTCACACACCCTCTAATCTCACACTTCTTCACTTCCGACTCCTTCTGTATCAACTCCACTTCATGACATTTATGTATCCAGTCAATCTTCTCTTCCTGCTCCTTGCGAAGTTCAATATAAAGCCCGTCTATCTTCTCGTCACGTTGAGTCAGCCGTTCTTCCAGCCAGTCCACCTTTTTACGGCGATTTTCTTCTTCCATACTGTTCACGGACGCTTCCTCTTTCCGTGCATCCGTCTTACGACAAGTGATATACCTCACTAACCATTTCACTGCTTCCAAACCACCCATAGCGGTAATAAAAGCAAGGATTGTAGTTATTTGCATATTCAATCATTTTTACGTAGTTATAAAGAAAGAATGAGGCCGAAGCCCCATTCCATACAAACCAGACAGTTCTCAACGGCTCATGAATCAAGCAGCCGGATCCGGTGCTTCACCATTACCACCCGAACCACCATCCGGATCCGGAGTTTCACCCCCATCATCCGAACCGTCACCAACACTACCCAAATCATTAATATGATCCAAATCCTTGAACTTCAATCCGTCCGAACGGGTAGTCGTCCCGGTAAACAGACGAATATCCGAGTTAGCACGAAAACAGATACGAAGCCCTGAAATATTAGCGATCGTAAAATCTTCCGCCTTCTCCGTCCCTTTGCTTTGGGCAGAAAGGTAAAAATATCCCAGACCGGCGATATTCACCGAACGGCCACCCAGCAATGTCTTTCTCAATAACGTACGAAAATCCTTCAATACACTAATCGTTTCACCCTCGCTGACACCGGAAGCAGACGCAATCTCCTTTGCAAACTCATCCAACGTTGCACTCGTATCATACTGATAAGAAATCACCGGATACACTTTCTTTCCTGCTTCTTTATTTGTAGGGTCACACAGGCGAGACACCCTTCTAAATCTAATAGCCATACTACTTTTCTTTTTTAAATAAATACTGTTTTAATTATCACTTCGCTAACGTTAACGATGCAAAGATGCAGCATCTTCCA
>CAUHML010000259.1 GCA_959606905.1 uncultured Bacteroides sp.
CAATGGCGGGAAGCCTTGAAAATAGGGGAAAGTTAAGAGAGTTAATAGATAAATTCCAGTTTGCAGAACTGACTCAAAAGAGCTCGAATGAACTCTTTTTCCTTTTTTATAATAGTATCATTATGGTATAATAGAGACATTAGAAAGGATTGTATATGAGCGAATTGATTAAGGCTGATAATGAATATAAAGAGTGGATTGCCGGAATATCCACTGATTTTAGAAAAAGCCAAATCAGGGCTTCTATGAAGATAAATGATGAGATGCTGAGATTTTATTGGAAACTTGGTAAGGGCATTTCATCTATGAGCGAACAGTTCGGGTATGGAACGGGATTCTATAAAACGGTGAGTGACGATTTGAAATCCATTTTGCCAGATGTGAAATCATTTTCTCCAACTAATTTGAAATATATGAGATACTTTTATGAGATGTATCCTGACGCAGTGATTTGTCCTCAGGTTGAGGACGAATTGATTACAGATGCAAATCGTCCCCAAGTTGGGGATAATTTACAAATCATTTTTAGAATTCCATGGGGACATAACAAAATAATACTTGATAAATGCAAAGGGAATTCTGCAAAGGCATTGTTTTATATCAGAAAGACTATTGAAAACAATTGGTCAAGAGATGTTTTACTAAACTTCTTAGGAACGGATTTATATGAACGTCAAGGCAAAGCAATAACTAACTTTACTAACACACTTCCGATAGAACAGAGCGATTTAGCACAAGCAATTACGAAGGATCCATATAATTTTGATTTTTTGACTTTGCGTGAAAGGTATGATGAAAAGGAACTAAAGGATGCACTTATAGAGAAAGTTAATAATTTTCTTATGGAGTTAGGTACTGGCTTTGCTTATATGGGCAGGGAAGTGAGAATTGAGGTAGGAGATACTGAAAAATTTATAGACATGTTATTTTACAATACTCAAAGGCATTGTTATGTTGTTGTAGAAATAAAGACAGGAAAATTTGATTCTTCTTATGCGGGTCAATTGGGAACTTATGTTGTGGCTGTTAATCATCAGATGAAAACAGAAGCTGATAATCCTACTTTGGGACTTCTGATTTGTAAAGATATGGATAAAGTAGAAGCCCAATATGCATTAGAATCTACTAGCCAGCCACTTGGTATTTCTAGTTATGAGTTATCAAAACTTATACCAGAAGAGTTCAGAGGTAGTATGCCTACTATTGAAGAAATTGAGGCCGAATTAAATGAATAATCAATTCATACAAAGAGTAATATTCGATTGGAATAGAATTGATAACGATAGTTATTTAAAGGGAATCGAGGCTTTTAAGGGAATTGAAAAACTTGATTTCAATAAACCAATCACATTTTTTGTTGGAGAAAATGGCAGTGGTAAATCAACTTTGTTGGAAGCACTTGCCGTAGCACATGGTTTTAATCCTGAGGGAGGAACAAAGAATTATGTTTTTTCTACGCATGATACACATTCAGAGTTGTGTGATGCGATAAGAATTGCCAAAGGCTATCGGAAGGAAAAGTGGGGATATTTTCTTAGGGCAGAAAGCTTTTATAATGTTGCAACGCAGGAAGAAGAATATGCAGATATTACACATCCTTCCGCTAAATATCATGAAAAATCACATGGAGAGAGTTTTCTCGCATTAGCACAGAATAATATGAATCCAAATGGCTTGTATCTTTTTGACGAGCCAGAAGCTGCATTATCGCCGCAGAGACAGCTTACATTGTTGATGCAAATATACAGATGTGCAAAAGAGGGAGCACAGTTTATTATAGTTACGCATTCGCCGATTTTGTTAGGAATACCAGATGCAGATATCTATTGTTTTGATAATGGACGCATACATCTGTGCGAATATGAGGATACAGAGAGTTACCAGGTAACAGAAATGTTTATAAATAATAGGCAGATGCTGTTGGATAGATTACTAACAGATTAGATAATAAAGAAATCAACAACTTCAAGTTTAACGAGGAGGTGCTTTACATGAAAAAAAGTTTATCAAGGAATTCGAATGTGGAGCCGGATTGTTAAAATGTCCCCGGTCGTATTTGATTCGATCACAAATTATATTAGAAAGCAGTTGGTAAAGGAGTAGGTTATGACATTAGAAACTGAGAGATTAATACTTCGTCCCTGGAAAGAGGATGATGCAGAGAGTTTATATAAATATGCAAAAAATCCAGAGGTTGGGCCTATAGCAGGATGGCCAGTACATACAAGTGTAGAGAATAGCAGAGAAATCATCAAAAGTGTTTTGGCAGCAGATGAAACATATGCAGTGTGTTTAAGAGAAGATAATGTTGCAATTGGAAGTATCGGATTGACTCCGCCAGCTCAGTCGCACACAAAAGCAGCTGATGATGAAATAGAAATTGGATATTGGATAGGTGTTCCATACTGGGGGCAGGGCTTGATTCCCGAAGCAGTTCGAGCTTTACAGAAGCATGCTTTTTTAGATTTGGGTTGTAGTGCTATATGGTGTGGATATTATGACGGAAATGAAAAATCAAAACGCTGTCAGGAAAAATGTGGATTCAAATATCATCATACGGAAGAAAATAAACCCTGTGCACTTATGGGAGATGTTAGAACGGAGCATTTTACTTATCTTACAAAAGAACAGTGGTCTGATAGTCAGGATAAAGTAAATTTTATGGAGGTATAGAACTGTGAAAAAACACCATATTGAATATGTTGAAGTTGTGGGTGTAGATGGTGGATCTTGCTCTTATTTGTATCCCTCTGTATAACGAAATGTTCAGAGGCTGCTTTACAGTGGTGGAAAGAAAAATATCAAAAAATTGATGATTAATGGTGAGATTGTGATAGAATGGAAAAAAGAGAAAAGCACACCTATTGTTTTGACCGTGGGTGAGCATGGATGCGGAAGCCATAGCTGTCATTAAGAAAAATATATAAATACGCCAGTGAAATAATACAGATTGGCGCAGTTCTCTTAGATGAAGGATTCAACAGAAAACGAGGTATTAAAGATGATAAAAATTATATCAGACAGTACATGTGATCTGTCACAGGAAGTTTTAGAAAGATACGATATAGATATTATTCCGCTTCATATTGTAAAAGGAGATGAAGAACTGGAGGACGGACCGCAGGTAGACATTCACGCATTGTATGAGTGGGCTGATAAAAATAAGACTACACCAAAGACTTCAGCTCCATCTATAGAAACAGCAATGAATGTAATGCGGCCATATATTGATGAAGGCAGGGAGATAATATGCTTTTCCATATCAAGTGAGATGTCGACATCAATCAACGTGATCAGAATGGCGGCAGAAGAACTTGATGCAGAAGATAAAGTTACGGTGATAGATTCAAGAAATCTGTCCACAGGAATAGGCCTGCTTGTTGTTGAGGCGGCAGTTATGGCAGCAGATGGGAAATCCCGTGAGGAGATAAAAGCCGGAATTGATGAATTGATACCGAAGGTAAGAGCGAGCTTTGTTGTAGATACACTTGTGTACCTTTACAGAGGTGGCAGATGCAATGCTGTTTCTGCGCTTATAGGAGGAGCATTGGCGCTTCATCCCATGATCGTTGTAAAGGATGGTAAAATGGATGCAAGCAGGAAATATAGAGGTAAGGGATTACATAGCCTCTCTTGGCATTTTTAAGGAAATTATAGAGACAAGAGCAGGTG
>CAUHML010000260.1 GCA_959606905.1 uncultured Bacteroides sp.
CAGAACAGAGGAGTTAGTATGGAAAAAGTATTTAGAGGATAAGGAGGAAGAATATGTCGACTATAAAGATTAAACAAGTTAAAAGTAGAATTGGTGCTCCTGCTGATCAGAAGAGAACTCTCGATGCACTGGGACTTCATAAGTTGAATCGTGTGGTTGAACACGAATGCACTCCTTCAATTCTTGGAATGGTGGATAAGGTTAAACACTTGGTTACCATTGTTAAGTAATTATTTGTTGAATATAAAACGAATTACAATATGAACTTAAGTAATTTAAAACCTGCAGAGGGATCTACTAAGACAAGAAAAAGAATAGGACGTGGTACCGGTTCTGGCTTAGGTGGTACTTCTACAAGAGGTCATAAAGGAGCTAAATCAAGATCTGGATACTCTAAGAAAATCGGTTTTGAAGGTGGTCAGATGCCTCTTCAACGTCGTGTTCCTAAGTTTGGCTTTAAAAATATCAACCGTGTAGAGTATAAGGCTATCAACTTGGATACAATTCAGAAATTGGCCGAAGCTAAAAATCTGCAGACTGTAGGTATCAATGACTTCATCGCTGCCGGTTTCATTTCTTCAAGCCAGTTGGTAAAAGTATTAGGTAACGGAACTTTGACTGCTAAGTTGGATGTACAAGCACATGCATTTTCTAAGACTGCTGTTGCTGCCATCGAAGCTGCTGGTGGACAAGTAGTAAAACTCTAATTCGATGAGAAAAGCTATTGAAACATTAAAGAATATATGGAAAATTGAGGATCTGAGACAACGGATCCTCATTACCATATTGTTTGTGGCAATTTACCGTTTCGGTTCGTATGTTGTATTGCCGGGTATTAATCCGTCAATGTTGACACAGTTGCATCAACAAACAAGCGAGGGTCTTTTAGCCTTGTTAAACATGTTTTCTGGAGGAGCGTTCTCTAATGCGTCTATCTTTGCATTAGGTATCATGCCTTATATCTCCGCTTCCATTGTGATTCAGTTGCTGGGTATTGCGGTACCGTATTTCCAGAAATTGCAACGTGAAGGTGAGAGTGGTAGAAGAAAAATGAATCAGTACACCCGTTATCTGACGATTATCATTTTGCTGGTTCAGGCTCCTTCTTATTTGCTCAATCTTAAAATGCAGGCTGGTCCTTCCTTAAATGCTTCATTAGATTGGACTCTATTTATGCTTACTTCTACCATTATATTGGCGGCTGGAAGTATGTTTATTTTGTGGCTTGGTGAGAGAATTACAGACAAAGGAATAGGTAATGGTATCTCCTTGATTATTATGGTGGGTATTATTGCACGTTTACCGCAGTCTTTATTTCAGGAATTGATTTCCCGTATGACCGATAAGACCGGTGGTTTGGTTATGTTCCTGATTGAACTTGTAGTCCTGTTGCTTGTCATTGCATTTGCCATTCTTCTGGTGCAAGGTACAAGAAAGATTCCTGTACAATACGCAAAGAAGATTGTTGGTAACAAGCAATACGGCGGTGCAAGACAATACATTCCTTTGAAAGTAAATGCAGCAAACGTGATGCCTATTATTTTTGCTCAGGCAATCATGTTCATTCCTATTACTCTCGTTGGATTTTCAAATGTAAATAATGCGAGCGGTTTCATACATGCATTAACTGATCATACAAGCTTTTGGTATAATTTGATTTTTGCGGTATTGATTATACTGTTTACGTATTTCTATACTGCGATTACCATTAACCCGACTCAGATGGCTGAGGATATGAAGAGAAACAACGGTTTCATTCCGGGCATCAAACCGGGAAAGCAAACAGCAGAGTACATTGACGTGATTATGTCACGTATCACTTTGCCGGGTTCTTTCTTCTTGGCTTTGGTTGCCATTATGCCTGCATTTGCCGGTATCTTCGGTGTGAAAGCCGAGTTTGCTCAATTCTTCGGTGGTACGTCTTTGTTAATTCTTGTAGGTGTGGTTCTTGATACTCTCCAGCAGGTTGAAAGTCATTTGTTGATGAGACACTATGACGGTTTGCTGAAATCTGGACGTATTAAAGGCCGTAGCGGTACAGTGGCTGCGTATTAATCTTATTTGAAGAATGATATTTCTTAAAACTGAAGATGAGATAGAGCTGCTCCGTGCGAGTAATTTGCTTGTAGGAAAAACGTTGGCTGAGATAGCTAAGGTTATAAAGCCCGGAGTTACTACAAAGGAGTTGGATAGAGTAGCGGAAGAGTTCATTAGAGATAATGGGGCTGTTCCTACTTTCAAGGGATTTCCGAACCAATATGGCGATCCGTTTCCGGCTTCGATTTGTACTTCTGTAAACGAGCAGGTGGTACATGGTATTCCGAGTGATAATGTAGTACTGAAAGAGGGTGATGTAGTTTCTGTTGATTGCGGTACTTATATGAATGGCTTTTGTGGCGACTCGGCCTATACGTTTTGTGTAGGTGAGGTTGACGAAGAAGTTCGCAAATTACTGAAGGTTACTAAGGAAGCATTATATATAGGAATACAGAATGCTGTTCAAGGCAAGCGGTTGGGTGATATAGGATATGCTATACAACAACATTGCGAGTCCAATTCTTATGGTGTGGTGCGCGAGTTTGTCGGTCATGGTATCGGTAAGGACATGCACGAAGATCCCCAGGTGCCCAACTACGGTAAGCGCGGTTACGGTACAATGTTGAAAAAGGGGTTGTGCATCGCAATCGAGCCGATGATAACTTTAGGTAACCGGCAGATAGTAATGGAACGTGATGGCTGGACGGTGAGAACCAGAGATTGCAAGTACGCCGCTCATTTTGAGCATACCATAGCAGTGAGAAGCGGTGAAGCCGATATTCTGTCATCGTTCAAATTCATTGAAGAAGTATTAGGAGATAAAGCAATTTAAGAAGTTAATATGGCAAAGCAATCTGCAATAGAACAAGATGGAGTTATAGTTGAAGCATTGTCTAATGCAATGTTTCGTGTTGAGCTAGAAAACGGGCATGAGATTACTGCTCATATCTCTGGCAAGATGAGAATGCATTACATTAAAATATTACCCGGGGATAAGGTCAGAGTAGAGATGTCTCCTTATGACTTATCTAAAGGAAGAATCGTTTTTAGATATAAATAAAAAAGAAATAAGATATGAAAGTAAGAGCATCATTAAAGAAACGTACGCCGGAATGCAAAATCGTTAGACGTAATGGCCGTTTGTATGTTATTAACAAGAAAAATCCTAAGTATAAACAACGTCAAGGATAATTTATTATTTTTGCAAAAAAAATAATTTAGTATATGGCTATAAGAATAGTTGGTGTCGATTTGCCTCAAAACAAGAGAGGTGAAGTTGCGTTGACCTATGTATATGGAATAGGTCGTAGTAGTTCAGCAAAGATTTTGGACAAAGCAGGTGTTGACAGAGACCTGAAAGTAAAAGACTGGACGGATGATCAGGCTGCCAAGATTCGTGAGATCATTGGTGCAGAGTATAAAGTAGAAGGTGATCTTCGCTCTGAAGTTCAATTGAACATCAAACGTTTAATGGATATCGGTTGCTACCGTGGTGTACGTCACCGTATCGGTCTCCCTGTAAGAGGCCAGAGTACGAAGAACAACGCCCGTACTCGTAAGGGAAGAAAGAAAACCGTTGCTAATAAGAAAAAAGCTACTAAATAATAATTGTTGATAT
>CAUHML010000261.1 GCA_959606905.1 uncultured Bacteroides sp.
AAAATCCCCTGATTATAACGTGATGTTGCCAATCGAATTGGTTCAGGGGAACAAACTTTCAAATTTTACAATTATGAAAATAATCCAGTTGATTTTAGCCATACTTTTAGCCTTATGCGCTATAATTATGTTTTATGGGGCAATCACAACCTACAGCCCAATAAAAACGCTCTCTATTATTATCATGGGTATTATATGTGTTGGTTGTTTTGCTTTTGTTAGAATCACCTACACAGAATTACGTAAATAACAGAAATCCGCAAAAAGGTAGACCGACAATCCGGCATAAGGTTCCTGCAATAAACCAGTACTGTGAGTAAGGGAAACCAGCCGGGCGGATTCTGAAAAATATAGTAGTTTTTGTCGTGTTTTATTTTGTGTTTGTACTGGGTGTGCCGTCTGTGAAGATAGTACACCTTTTTTATTTGGGTGGTTGGCTTATCGGTTAGAGCTTCGTGTTGCGCAACCAATTGGTACGATTGAGAGGGGTTCGATTCCTCTACCACCCACCAATCATTAATTTAATTTTTAATCTTATGGCAACAATCAGAGAAACGATTTTAAAAGTAAAGCCGGGCAAACAAAAGATTATCCCGCTATCAGAAGTTGATGTTACAGGCTACAGACAACAAGCCCATGTAATTAGCAAAGAATTGAGAGATAAAGGTGTTGTTGTTCCAGGCGGCAAGCCGGCATACACAATCTCTAAAAACAAATACACCGGATCAATGTATATTATTAATAATATGCAGAAATAGTATCTAATCTTACACGATTATGGATAGAGTATTTACAGAGCTATCTGATAGAGAAAATGAAATTGCTCAATTGTATGGTGGTGGGTTAGAGGTGAAGGAGGTCGCTAATCTTCTTTTTCGTTCCTCTGCCACTATTAGAAATCACATGCAGAGCATATATGAAAAGCTACAGGTAAGAAACAGAAGTGAGTTATCCATTAAAATGATGGAAAGACTTAATCGTGTTAAGTTTACCTTAGACTTATCACCAATAGTTAGGGCTTCTATTTCCTGTTTTCTATTATGTGTATTCTCACTATCGCTTTACCACGAACAAAGCGAGATGAGAAGAGGAAGAGAAGCAAAGGTTGAACGAATTGAAAGAATAAGGAGGTCAGAATGAATGCAGAAACTAAGCTGAATACTCTCTATCGAATAGGTAGCAGAGTTTCTCTCAATAAAGAGCAAGCAAAAGAGTTTGTAGGCGGTCGTTACAGACTTGAAAAGCTGATAGCGGAGAAGAAAATACGGGCAAAAAAGACCGGAACCACGAAAATGTCTCCTTATGCTATCAATGCTTGTGATGTGCTTCTTTATGCTATTGATTCTAAAGAACAGAGAATATAAATTAACCCTTTAAATTTTACGATTATGAGTCTTATCAAAAAATCAAATGAATTAGTAATCCCTACCACAGTGAAAATGATGATCTACGGCCAGGCTGGTATGGGAAAATCAACTGTGGCATTGAGCGCACCGAAACCTTTGTTATTGGATTTCGATAATGGCGTTAAGCGTATGAATATGGTGCATTTGGAAAACGTAGATACCGTACAGGTCACTTCATGGAGTGATGTTCAACAGGTCTTGCAGGAGGATTTGTCTGCTTATCAGACCATTGTAGTTGATACTATCGGTAAGATGATGGATTTCATCATTACTTATAAATGTGCTAGCCGCCAACCGTCTATCAGGGATTGGAGTGGTATCAATGCTGAATTTTCTTGGATGACAAGAACACTCTCAAGTCTGAACAAGCATATTATTTTCGTTGCCCATCGGGACACAAGAAAAGAAGGCGATGATACCGTGTTTATCCCTGCCTTGCGTGAAAAATCCTACAACTCCATCGTTACTGAATTGGATTTGCTTGGCTATCTTGAAATGAAAAGCGAAAGAGGCGTGCAAAGACGTACTATTACTTTCGACCCAACTTCAAGAAATGACGGTAAGAATACCTGCAATCTTCCTTCAGTAATGGAGGTTCCTACCATTCTTGACAAGAATGGCAATCCGACTGCCAAAAACGACTTTATCACTACCAAGATAATCAATTCGTATTTGGGTATGCTTGCAGCCAAAAAAGCGGCACAGGAACAGTATGATAAAGTTATTGAAGAGATAAAAGAACAGATCGAACTTATTACGGATGCGGAATCTGCCAATAATTTTATCGCGCAAATAGATAATTTTGAGCACGTTGGTTCTTCAAAGCAAATGGCGGCAAAGTTGGTAGCTAACAAAGCGAAGTCTTTGAATCTGAAACTTAATTCAGAAAAGAAATATGAACCAGCAGCCTAAATATCGTATTTACGCAACGCTTCTTGATGCCTTTGGGGTATATCTGAATAGTGATGTGATTTGGGATAAATATTGGGGGTGGTCAGAAAATCCGCCCCATACTCCCGAAGAATTTCACGAACAACAGTTTCAAGAACTGATAGACCGGATTAACCGCAAGCCATTCGATAGCGAAGCGGCAGACAAGGGAACAGCCTTTAATGAATTAGTGGATACTCTGATTGAAAAGAGAAAGCCTAATGATATGGATGTAGAAAGGAATGCAGAAAACACTTGCTACACGGTAATTTACAAGAATCGTACATTTACTTTCCCTATTTCTCTTTGTTGTGAATTTGCAGACTATTTCAAAGGCGCATTAACACAGCAGAGAGTAGAAGCAATCCTACCGACCACATACGGCAATGTTTTGGTTTATGGGGTAATTGACGAACTGATGCCTACCAGCGTTCACGACATCAAAACAACCGGTAGTTATACCGTGGGAAAGTTCAAAGATCACCACCAGCATTTAGTATATCCATACGCTTTAATGAAGAACGGTTCTGATGTACGGACATTTGAGTATAACATTGTGGAGTTCAACAAAGGCGGTTATGTGGTAGATACCTATACAGAAACATACGTTTTCAATCCTGAACGTGATATTCCCATTCTTACTAATCATTGTGAGGAGTTTATCCGGTTCTTGGAAGAAAACAGAGAACTTATAACCGATACCAAAATTATATCAAATAATGAGTAGTGAAATTTGGAAGCCTATTAAAGATTATGAAGGTCTTTATGAGGTATCATCTTTAGGCAGAATAAAATCTATGCCTAAAAAATTTATAAGAAACGGAGCTGTAACACATTTTGAAGAAAAGATATTAACGCCTTCTGATAGTCATGGGTATCGTTCTGTTGTTCTAACAAAGAATGGCATTCATAAAACGCATAGCGTTCACAGATTGGTGGCTTTAGCTTTCATTCAAAATCCAAATAACTATACTCAAATAAATCATAAAGACGAAAATAAATCCAATAACAGAGTTGAAAATCTTGAATGGTGTACACATTCATACAATATGAATTATGGAACGCTCCAAGAGCGTAAGGGGAAAGCTAATGGTGTGCCAGTCTATCAATATACCAAATCTGGTGACTTCGTTAAGAAATATCCTTCGTTGAAATCAGCAGCGGTAAGTAACGGATTCCAAAGTTCACCTATTCAAAATTGTTGCTGTGGAAGAAGTAAGACTTCGTATGGATTTATATGGAAATATTAATTAAAAGATATTTGGAGGAGAAAATTAATGGCAAACCAAATAACTGGACGGATAATCGAAATCGGACA
>CAUHML010000262.1 GCA_959606905.1 uncultured Bacteroides sp.
GAGCCGATGATATGTATTACAGACATATTTTCGTCCATAACCATTTCGGCATATTTGTGTAGTTCCCTTTGAATGATTCGCAGGGTGTCCCGGCTGGCTGTCAGCATCATCGAGATGGATACATTGGATGAGGCCATTGAGATGACATTGATTTGATATTTGTTGATAACTTCCAATATCTTACCCATAAACAAATATCCGGGCAATACATTCAATGAGGTAAAACGCACAAAAGTAGCCGAATCCTGTGAGAGGATGGCCTTGACACTGTTGCCTGTGTCATGGGAAGATATATAGAGTCGTTCTGTTGACAGATCGTGTGTATCGGTTAGGCGGATAACTATATTGGAGCGTGCCGCAAGGGTGATACAATCTGCGTAGAGCAGGTGTACTCCGCTGTTAATCAGTTGTTCGGCTTCTATGTAAGTTAGTGAATGTTGTTCTCGCAGGCAATTCCGGTTTGCGTAGATATGATTGATAGGGGTGGATAACAGTATTTCGTCCGCTTTGAATAGGGTGGCAAGCACTGTTGCATAGTAATCATTGCGTTGTTCGCTCATGAAGTCTATTTCACCATACACATTCCTGCAAATGGAAAGTGGGGCGATAAAAATATCTACATTCCGGTTCTCGTCAATGTATTGTTGGATAGATTCCTGAATATATGGGATATCCGGCTTTCTTTCCAGGTTGATCTGTATAAGTTTGCCGGTATCTAATGTTTGGGCACGAAGATCCTGTTGACGTAAGCAATAAGTGAATAAATCGCTGGATAATCCGTATACTTCCGCTTTTATCATTTTATCAATCAGTAAATCTGCTTTGTCTTCTACAAGTATATGTATTTTCTTTATGCATTCCAGAATCCGGTTTTTAATTTCTTGATTTAGGTGCGAATCTGTAATGAGATGATTGGCAAGGGTATAGCAATATGCTTCGATGGCATTGACTGTGGTATGAGAAACTTCATCTTCTTCGTGAAACCAACTGATGGAAATAGCCTGTAACCACTCCTGTAATTGTGCCAATATAGGGACTACAGCTACATAAGGATGTTCTTTCTGAATACAATTGATTACTTGCTTCATTTCATCCTCATCTTTAATTTTCTCGAATTTACAAACTTTCATTGTTATCTGGTTATTTATTGGTTACTACTCTTTTCAAAATGATATGCCTTTTTTCAAAAGAGAAAGATATTTAAGAATCATTCCTTAGCTTTAGAATATGGTATATCTATATAAATCAATCTGTTAATGTTGTAATCAATGTTTTTAATACATCTCTTTACTATAAGTAATCTGCTAATACCATACCACATTGGGATATGAAAATAAGATTTCTTATCTTTGTAGCGTAATTGATTGATAAACCAACAGTATTTATCTATTTATGAAACTCTGTATCTAGCTACGCTCAACGAATAGCATCATTTCTAACAGGGCTATTCAGCTATCCGACAGGCAACTACTCGCCTGCCAAAGAGTTTTATATCCATTTTTATAAATTTACGGAACTGTGTGCTGCTATGATGTGGTATACCGTATCGTGTTATTTTTAAGTTGAGCAATGAATTATACATATAAGCAAATATGGCTCATCAACTTTCCTGTGATGATGAGCATTCTGATGGAACAATTAATCAATATTACCGACGCTATTTTCTTGGGGCACGTGGGAGAAGTCGAACTGGGAGCTTCTGCGCTTTCCGGAATCTATTATTTGGCTGTTTATATGCTGGGCTTCGGATTCAGCATCGGGCTGCAGGTAATGATTGCCCGGAGAAATGGGGAACAACATTATAAAGAGACGGGACGTACATTTTTTCAGGGAGTATATTTCCTGTCGGGGATGGCAGTCATTCTTTGCCTATTGCTCCATTTGGCTTCTCCCTTGACCCTGCGCCGGTTGATAACTTCGGATGAAATTTATCAGGCAGTGATTCATTATCTGGATTGGCGTAGCTTCGGCTTGTTGTTCTCATTTCCTTTTTTAGCTTTCCGGTCTTTTCTGGTAGGGATAACAACGACCAAAGCATTGTCCGTGGCAGCTATCATGGCTATCTGTATCAATATTCCTTTTAACTATCTGCTGATATTCAAACTGAATCTGGGTATATCCGGGGCGGCGATGGCTTCTTCTTTGGCAGAGTTCGGAGCTTTTATCGTACTCCTATTATATATGTGGGTGAGGGTAGATAAAGTGAAATATGGGCTGAAGGTCGTTTATGATGGGAAAGTGTTAATAAAGTTGTTGAGGATATCTGTATGGAGTATGCTTCACTCTTTTGTCAGCGTTGCTCCCTGGTTTCTGTTCTTCGTTGCTATCGAGCATCTGGGAAGGACAGAGCTTGCTATTTCCAATATTACTCGTAGTGTTTCTACCGTCTTTTTTGTGATTGTCAACTCTTTTGCATCCACTACTGGTTCATTAGTCAGCAATCTAATTGGGGCGGGGCAGGGGAAGGAACTTTTTCCCGTTTGCCGTAAAGTTCTTAGGTTGGGTTATGCCGTGGGAGTTCCATTGATAGTTATGGCTCTTTGGGGTAACCAATGGGTTATCGGATTTTATACGAATAACGATAATCTGGTGAGATTAGCTTTCTATCCTTTTATAGTTATGCTGTTGAATTATGCTTTTGCACTGCCCGGATATGTTTATATCAATGCTGTTACCGGTACAGGAAAGACGAAGCTCGCCTTTATCTTCCAGTTAATCACCATTCTTGTATATTTGATTTATCTGTATCTGTTAAGTGAATGTTTTCATGCTTCTCTGACTGTGTATATGACGGCAGAATATTTGTTTGTTATTTTATTAGGGATGCAATCTATCATTTACTTAAAGAGGAAATCCAACTAGAATATGTATTTTTGTACTTTCAATACTTGATACTTTCTCGAAATGACTGAAGATATAAAGAATAAACTTTTAATGTGTGCGGAGATGTATCATCGCGCAGACTTTATACAAAGCGATCCGGTGCAGTTTCCCCATCGTTATACGCTGAAACAGGATATCGAAGTCAGCGGTTTGCTGACGGCGATTATGAGTTTTGGCAATCGCAAACAGATCTTGAAGAAAGCGGACGAATTGCACGGGCTAATGGGAGATTCGCCTTATCAGTATGTATTGTCCTGCCAGTGGGAGAAGGATTTTCCTTCAGGAGCAACCAATAGCTTTTATCGGATGTTGTCGTATGCTGATTTTTATGGATACTTTCGGCGATTATATATAGCTTATACACAGTTTGAAAGTCTGGAGGAAGCTTTGATGTTATATCCCGGAATACCAATGGAAAAGTTATGTGCATTTCTTGAAGTTTCTGCCAAAAGTCCTCAAAAGAAACTGAATATGTTTTTGCGTTGGATGATTCGTCGGGATTCGGAGGTCGATTTGGGGATTTGGGAAAGTTTTGATCGCAGAGATTTGATTGTTCCTTTAGATACACATGTATGCCGGGTAGCACATTATTTCAAGTTGACGGATACGGAAACTTTTTCTCTGAAAAATGCCCGTCAGATAACGACTGCATTGGCAGAGGTCTTTCCGGATGATCCTTGCCTGGGCGATTTTGCTCTGTTCGGCTTGGGGGTGAATGGGGAGATTTAAATAGATAAACTAATAGTA
>CAUHML010000263.1 GCA_959606905.1 uncultured Bacteroides sp.
CTTATTATTGCGAAATTCATCCGGGTATTATCTCCGAAGCTATGGGACATTCGTCTATCACTGTAACCGAGACTTATTTGAAACCTTTCAGGAGTAAGAAAATTGATGAAGCTAATAGACAGGTTGTTGACTTTGTCCGACGATCAGCCGGTGGATTAATATCTTGATAAATAGCCTGTTACTTCATAGGTAACGGGAATAAATATCGGTGCAAATATGAGCATATTTCTTAAAACAACCAAACGAAATCACACATTTTTTCTAATAAACTACTTAAAAGCGGAACTAGGACAGATAAAACACGTGGATTCTTTGTATTAGGGCTTTGTTAACTTCTAAATATTGCACAAGATTTCCCTCCCCTCTGCCGCTTATCAGAAGCAGGGGTAAAGAACTTTCATAATCTATCGTATAATTTTTCAGTATTGACTACTCTAAAAGAGCAGGAACAAAGGTTTCCCTGTTACCTATGAAGTAACGGGCTGTCTATTATTGAAACTTAGTGTTTAATAATATATTATTAATGTAATTTTTAAGTAGTTATGAAAAGAAAATTTGTAAAAGTGATGTTCTTCGGGGCGTTGGCACTTTCTACTGTCACCTATGTAGGTTGTAAGGACTACGATGATGACATCGACAATCTGCAAACACAGATTGACGCTGTAAAGGTGTCACTCGAGGAGTTGCAGACAAAGGTTAACAGCGGTTCCGTTATAACAAATGTTGTGAAAGGAGAGAACGGAATTACTGTGACGCTTAGTGACGGCAAAAGCTATGAACTGACTAATGGTAAAAATGGTGCGGATGCTGATGTTTGGACGATTGGTGAGAAAGATGGCTATTGGTACAAAAATGGTGTGAAAACCGAATATAAAGCTGTCGGAGTAGATGGAGCACCCGGTGCTGCCGGACCGGCTGGTGGAGAAGGTACACCCGGTGAAAACGGTAAGTACTATGTACCTAACAAAGAAACTGGCTGTTTTGATATTTATCAGGATGGTAAATTGGTAGAAGCAACAGATATTAGTTGGAAAACCGCAGCATCTGAAGGTGGAGTTACTGCTGTTCTTAATGGTAATGTATTGACACTTCAAGGAGTTGAAGGAGCACCGGATGGTATAGCAATAGACATCACTTCAGGCATTGCTTTATCTTCTATCGCATTCATTCCTGATGTAGTAAGTACAGATGTTCCTTATGCAACTACTAGTAAGCCTTTCTATCATATCGAGAGTTATTTAAATGAAGCTAAGTTTAATACTACTAGTGGCGAATTCATTGCACAGAAAGATTGGGGTAAATCAAATGTTGTGGCATTGAATTATCGCTTGAATCCGGAAGATGCAAATGTTGACGGAAAAACTGTATTCGGCTTTATCGATCGTAAAGTGAAAACCCGTGCAGTTGGTGACAAGAAAGTGTTGCTGAATGTTGACGAGACGAAGGTGGCGGATGGTGTTGTAACTATCGGAACAACAATTAATCCGAATGCATTGGCTCAAAATGCTGAATATAATATTGCTGCTTTACAGGCATGGTATGGTCAAAAACCAATGACATCTGATTATGTATATGCTACATCTAGCGAGATTGACTTGGTACTTGCTGATAGCGTAAAAACTAAGGAAGGTGACGATGCTGCTATTACTTTCTATGAGCGTACAAAATCTATCAATAAAGATGGTGAATCAGATGATTTCATCAAACAGTTTGTTGCATTGAACGCTGCTGCAAACGCTACATTTAAATATGATGCTACTATTAATTTGAAAGATTATGTAGGATTGTATTCTAATGATAAAGATAATTGGTTGGCAGCATTGGGATTCAAAGGCATGAGTTATGAATTCTCAATACCTGAGAACTATTTGGCTGAAGATGACGAAAAGACAAATCAACAATGGTTTATCGTAAAAGAAGGAGAAAACATTGCCGGTAACGGTGTTATTAAAGTTAATCCTGAAGTGAAAAACGGAACTCCGGCTATCGGACGTACTCCTGTTGTTAGAGTAGACGCTTTCTTAACTAGCAATGCAGGTGAAAAGAAACTCGTAGCTTCATCTTATATCAAATTGGAGATTACAGAAACATCTCAGGCTCCGGACGAAAAACCTGATTATGGAATTATTGATATGTCTGCTGATAAAGCAGCTGATTATCATAAGTTAGAAGGTGATGAAAAAGCATTCACTAATGACTATAATCTTGATAATGTCAGCATGGACTATCAGGCTATCAACAATAAGATTTACGGTACTGCAAAATTGACTTCTACTACATTCTGGAATTATTATGGTGGTGATGATCATAAATATAATGTATTGGTTACTGTAACTGACAAAAATGGTCAGGAACTGACTATTATTGATCAAGAGGCAGAACAGAGTACAGATGTAGTGATAAATGATGAATCAGGTCTTCTTCTGAATATTAAATTGAACGATGATGCAACCAAGACATCTGCTATCAAAGTGGGTATCAATAATCTGATCAAGACTCAGAATACTTACAAAGACGTAGACGGTAAGGGTGCTAAATACTCAGTTAAGATTATTATTCCTTCTAATGATACATCTCATGGTGATATTGTACTTCAACAAGTATTCTATGTGAAGGAAGAATGTGTTGCTTATACTTATAATCCTTTGTATTATAACGAGACATATAAGTCTCTTGCTGATGGAAAGACTTATAAGGATTGTATTGTAGTCAAAGGACAGGAAAACTCCGGTTGGGAAATGTCTTCTGTAGTGAGCGAGCATTTTGAAAATAATGAAGCAGGTGAGAATATCTTCACATACTATAATAAAGTTAATAATGTAAAAGCACTTCAGTTCCAATGGGCTTCTGGTGTAACAGGTGTATCTCCGTCTCCTCTGGCTTCATTCTCAACAGATCAGACAGTTAAGTTGACTGAGCCGATGACCGAACGTGATGATGTTAAGAACATGACTTATCAGGTAACTTTGGAAAATGGTGAAACATGTGATTTTGCATATAACATCGTATTCATTAATCCGTTTGTTGCTACAAAAGCTACCGGCATAAAGATCTTTGGTAATGGAATTGGTGTAAATACCGGAGCCACTATGCCTGAAGTTCTTGTGAAGGATAACGAAGGAAGCGCTATTTACTCTTATAGCTCTACTGCTACTACATTAGTGTTGAGTGATAAAGCTACAAATACTTATAAACTGAATGCTGACATGGTAAGTGTTGAATATGCTTTCGTTGAAGAAGGTGATTGGGCTATACTTGACAAGAATATGTCTGCAAATTCAGAGTTAAAGGTTAATGCTACTACAGGTGTAGTTACTTGGAAAAACGAAGGTTCTACTTTGACTAGAGATTACAACCTTACGGTAATTGCAACTGTGACATTCAAAGATTTGTCAGTTGTAAAATGTGAGATTCCTGTAACATTGACAGAAAAAGCAATTAAATAACAAAGTCATGATTCTCTTATAAAGAAACTTGATTTGTAGATAAATTACGGAGGACGTTCCAGTAAACAAACGGGGCGTCCTCTGTTTTGAGTTGAATTATATAATAAATATGAAGATTAAATATCACATTCTGTTGGTTCTATTCCTGACGTACGTTAATGTTG
>CAUHML010000264.1 GCA_959606905.1 uncultured Bacteroides sp.
TTTCGTTGAACTTTGTTAGAAACACATTCTATCTCAAAGTTTTTCCTTACTTTTGCATCGTTAATTACTAGAAAACGTCATGAGGAAGAAATTTATATATGTGCTTTGGGCTCTTGTAGTCGGCATACTGTTGGTTATAGCGTTCATATTCACCGCGATAGCAAAAGGATGGATTGGATATGTACCCCCCATTGAAGAGTTGGAAAATCCGAATTTAAAGTTTGCAACCGAGATTATATCCGATGATGGCAAGATGCTGGGCACTTGGTCACTTAGTAAGGAGAACCGCGTATTTGTGGGTTATGACCAGCTTTCACCGAATCTGATTCATGCACTGATTGCTACCGAAGATGAACGTTTTGCAGAACATTCCGGCATTGACGCCCGTGCGTTTATCCGCGCTTTGGTGAAACGGGGGGTGATGATGCAGAAGAATGCCGGTGGGGGTAGCACCATCACTCAGCAGTTGGCAAAGCAGTTCTATTCACCTACGGCGGATAATGTGATGGAGCGTTTGTTGCAGAAACCTATCGAATGGGTGATTGCTGTTCAGTTGGAACGTTATTATACAAAAGAAGAGATTCTGACCATGTATCTTAATAAATTTGATTTTCTGAATAATGCAGTCGGTATCAAGACAGCTGCCAATACATATTTTTCAAAAGAGCCGAAAGACCTGAACATTGAGGAAGCGGCTACCTTGGTAGGTATGTGTAAGAATCCTTCACTTTATAATCCGAAACGTTTTAATGAACGTTCACGCGGACGCCGGAATGTCGTTCTTGACCAGATGCGCAAAGCAGGTTACCTGACTGATGCGGAAGCTGATTCATTAAAGGCATTGCCATTGGTCTTGAAATATCGTCGTGTAGATCATAAGGAAGGACTGGCTACTTACTTCCGTGAATATCTGCGTGGAGTGATGACGGCTAAAGAACCGAAGAAAAGTGACTACCGCGGATGGCAGATGCAGAAATATTATGAGGATTCATTGGCTTGGAAGACAAATCCTCTTTTCGGTTGGTGTGCTAAAAACAAGAAGAAAGATGGTACTAATTATAATATCTATACGGATGGTCTGAAGATTTATACCACTATCGACTCACGTATGCAAAAATATGCTGAGGAAGCTGTTTACGAACATGTGGCGCAGTATTTGCAACCCCGCTTCTTCAAGGAAAAACGGAAAAAGAAAACGGCTCCGTTTACGAATCAGCTGACAGAGGCAGAAGTGAATTCTATCATGACCAGGGCCATGAAGCAGACTGACCGTTATCGTATCATGAAAGAGGCAGGGTGTTCGGAAGCAGAAATAAAGAAAGCGTTCAATACTAAATATGAAATGTCCGTATTCTCATACGAGGGGGAAAAGGATACCATTATGACTCCGATGGATTCTTTGAAATACTATAAGTTCTTCCTTAGAGCGGGATTCATGTCTATGGATCCGTTGACCGGTCATGTAAAAGCATATGTGGGAGGACCCAACTATAATTATTTCCAGTATGATATGGCGATGGTAGGCCGTCGCCAGGTGGGTTCTACTATTAAACCTTATGTATATACTTTAGCTATGGAGAACGGTTTTTCTCCCTGTGACCAGGTGCGCCATGTAGAGCAGACCTTGATAGATGAAAATGGCCGTCCATGGTCACCGCGTAATGCCAGCAAGAAGCGTTACGGAGAGATGGTTACCATCAAATGGGGCTTGGCAAATTCTGATAACTGGGTAACGGCTTATTTGATGGGGAAACTGAATCCTTATCAGCTAGTTCGTCTGATTCATTCATTTGGTGTACAAAATAAACAGATAGATCCGGTGGTTTCACTTTGTTTAGGCCCTTGTGAGATTTCTGTAGGAGAAATGGTCAGTGCTTATTCGGCATTTGCTAATCGGGGTATTCGTACAGCGCCTGTTTTTGTAACCCGTATTGAGGATAATGAAGGAAATGTGTTGGCGAATTTCACTCCACAAATGGATGAGGTGATTAGTGAAACAAGTGCTTATAAAATGTTGGTCATGCTGCGTGCGGTCATCAATGAAGGTACGGGTGGGCGTGTACGCCGTCTATATGGTATTACTGCCGATATGGGAGGAAAGACAGGTACAACCAACCGTAATTCTGACGGTTGGTTCATGGGATTCACCCCTTCATTGGTATCCGGTGTATGGGTAGGTGGTGAAGAGCGTGATATTCACTTTGATACGATGGTGGACGGGCAGGGGGCTGCTATGGCACTTCCTATCTGGGGGCTTTATATGCAGAAAGTCTATAAGGACAAGAGCTTGGGATACTCTCAGGACGAGAAATTCAATATTCCTGATGACTTTGATCCTTGCAAGGATACTTTGATAGATGAAACTTCGGTAGAAGAAACCGGAGGATTGGACAATATATTTGAGTAATTAGAAGATTAGATTTATAAGTACAAAGTCTGTTTGCAAGAAGGAAAGCAAGCAGACTTTTTTCTATATATACTTTTATGAACTATTACTTTTCCTGTTCACACGGCAGTTTATATTATAGAAAATAATTTATGTAAAAATGGTGAAAACCCTTGTCCTTTCATCGAAAAATGCTATATTTACGAAAAGAAAATCTTTACCTTATAAAGATAGGAGGTAACTATGGATAGAGATGTAACCCTATATCAGATCACTAGCGTTATGGCCGAGAGAGTTTTTCAAAAGATAGACAACTTCAATAAAGGCCGTAGAGAAGATGCGGGATTTTATGCAATCAGTGTTTCCACTCCTTATCGTTCGTATTATGCTTTATGGCGTATATTTCCGGATAATACTTACTCTCCTCTGTTTATTCAGTCGTTGGCAGTTACATTTAATGATGCGGCAGAGCGTGCTTTTCAGTATTTGCAGAATTGCAATGTCCTGCTGAAAGTGAAGGATAACACTTTCTTTGAACCTTATTATGGTCTGTCCGAAGATATAGTTGCATTTGGGAAGTATCGTGGAAAAAGGTTGGCGGAAGTATATTATATTGATCCTAACTATGTGCTTTGGTTGGCACATAAGTTTGAAGCCCGTAACCCCAGAGACAAAAAGTTAGCAGTATTGGCAAAGGCTTTTGCCACAGTTCATTATGAAACGGTCATCAGAAAACATCATTTGCCGGCTGGGAGTCGTTTTATCGGTCAGCCGGGAGAAAGGCTGACCGATTTACATCTGGAAGTCCTGGGGACAAGATTACAACTAGATGCTTATAAAACGACTGGATACTATGTAGATCAGAGTGTACTTGCTGCTGATGCTGATGGTAATCGTTATACTTTTATCATAAAGGCAGCTGCTTCCAGTATGTCACCGGAGATGCTGAGCTGCTATACAAAGAAAATCAATCCTCATGAAAGTCTATATATTAAATCGGCCAAAGTCCTTTCTCATTATGAGAGTAAAGGAATTAAATATACTCGCATAGGATATTTGAAATTTAAATAATGTCTGGAAAACAAATTCCCCCACCTTTGGATTGGCGAGGGAACGTTTTTTATTATCCGTTTACCTTTTTATAATCGGCCAGGAATTTTTCTAATCCTATATCTGTCAATGGATGGTTTAGAAGGCCTTTAATGGCGGATA
>CAUHML010000265.1 GCA_959606905.1 uncultured Bacteroides sp.
AGTTTTCGCGGAACTACAATAACTGTATTTTGTTGATAATAAGTAATATATAATAAGCTCCAAAACGCTAAAACAGGGAATACTCTTTCCACAGTTATTCTATATACGTCCACAATAAATAATGCTCTACTTATGTGATACCATTAATAGCTGTAATGTTTTGATTAATAGCTGTTTGTCCCTGCATTAATATATTGTGGCTATAAAATTAGGATTTCTTTTTTTTAAAAGAATGAATGATTATGTCAATATCTATCATTTGAACATTTTTCGTTGAATATTTACTTATATTGTCTATCACATCCATAAGAATGTTGTATTTCATGTAAATACTATTTAAAATTATAAAATACCATTCTCATTTCGAATAGAGATAAACATTAGTTTATTCCTATTTCACATAGAAATATTCTGTATTCCTTGTATAAAACTAATGAACTTATGAGATCGTTTCTAAAGGAACCATAGTTTCTTGTGTAAAAGTTCAAAGGGAAATTCATGCTATACAAATATTGTCTCTTATTTGTATTATAATACCATTATCATTATATTTGCGTTATCGTAATGTGCATTACGGTAATGTACATTACGATAACGAAAGAGTTGATATAAAATAAAAGGTGTATTATGAAATTCTATAATAGAGAAAAAGAATTGGCTATTTTAAAGAATATAGCAGAACAGTCTCAAGAAGAATCGCAAATGACGGTTTTGGTAGGAAGAAGGCGTATCGGTAAGACCTCACTCTTATTGAAGTCAACGGATGGAAAGCCGACATTGTATTTTTTCATCTTACGCAAGGCAGAGAATCTTCTATGCCGTGACTTTATAGAAGAGGCAGAAATGAAGTTGAATTTTCCTATAGGAGAATATTCTTCCATAGGAAAGCTATTCCAACATTTAATGTTACTTTCAAAAGAACGGCCCTTCAATCTTATTATTGATGAATTTCAAGAATTGGATAGAATAAATCCTTCTGTGTTTGGAGAGATTCAGAAAGTATGGGATTTGCATAAAGACAGTAGCCGAATGAATTTACTTATAAGCGGCTCTATTTACTCATTGATGCATAAAATTTTTGAGAATAATAAAGAGCCACTTTTCAGCCGTGCGGGAAAAATTATACGTTTACAACCATTCAGGGTCTCTGTCATAAAGCAAATATTGGCAGATTTTCACCCAGGTTACACTCCCGATGACCTTTTGGCGCTATATACCTTTACAGGGGGGGTAGCTTGGTATATTGATTTGTTCATGAAAAATAAGGCTTTTACCCGTACAAAAATGATTCATTTCATGACGGAAGAGAACTCTTTGTTTTTGACTGAAGGAAAGAATCTTTTGATAGAAGAGTTTGGTAAAGAATATACCGTTTATTTTTCTATATTAGAATGTATTTCTCGCGGACTGACATCTCGTGGAGATATAGAAACAGCATTGAACGGAGTAGAAATAGGCGGTTATCTCTCACGTATGGAGAAAGATTTCTCTGTAATCAGTCAGCGTAAACCTATTTTTGCTCGTCCATCCTCCAAACAAGTCAGATACATTATTGAAGACAATTTTCTATCTTTTTGGTTTCGATTTATTTACAAGTATCAGAATTTGATAGAGGCCGGAAACTTAGCCTATCTGCGTAATATTATAGAACGGGATTTCCCTACATTTTCAGGATTGATGTTGGAGCGTTATTTCAAAGAGATGTACATAGAGGCCGGAAGATATACAGACATCGGAGGATTTTGGGATAGAAAGGGAGAGAATGAGATAGATTTAATTGCTGTTAATGAATTTGAGCGAACCATAGAATTCGTAGAGATTAAACGTAATCCGGAACGGATAGATTGGGGGATGTTGAAGAAGAAAGGAGAATATTTTCTCACTATCAATAAAGAATGGAAAAACTGCTCTGTTTCCTATAAAGGACTTTCTTTGGAAGATATGTAACCTTAAATAATACTTCCCTTAAAGTCTTTTGCAGGATTAAAGAAAGAGAAGCCGCTCATTTCACAATGAGTGGCTTCTTAAAAACACTTTATTATGAAATTCCGGTCTATTCAACCGGATGAATCATCATCATAGTTGTCACATTATTATTGTTTGGGTAATGCAACTAGTTAGTCTGCGCAGATAATTCTTTTGACAGAAAAATGAAGGAGCACTTAAATGAAAGAGAGAGTACTTCCGTATCATTCTTTTGTTGATTCATATAGAAAAATCGGTAAAGGCAAACTACTTTTACCGATTTTTTATGACATGTCCTTTGAGGTGTTAATTCTGATCGGTCGGAGAAAGCTGAGAATTGTTCTCTATTTCCGAGAGAGGTAATTGATAAAGGAACGGGCGTTCTTCCTGATTATAACGGAACTTACCGGCAGAGAAATGATTATTGTTTTCTGCACCCCAAGTTTCGTCCGTACGGTCTACAGGAATGTTCAAACGACGATTATCGATGTATTCCAAGCCTTCGCCCCAGAATTCTACACGTTTCTGATAAATGATTTCCTCTATCAAGTCGGCCTTGTTTGTAAAGGTGTAATTATAGTCAGGCTGACGGGTCTTCATGAAGCTATTCAGTTCAGTTATCGCATCAGCAGAGCCCTTGTGAGCCAAGGCTTCCATCTTTATCATGTAAGCCTCTTCCGAACGCAGGTAAATATAATCTCCCAATTCCCATCCGCTGAACACACCGGCCTTAATGTTATCACGGCCCGTACCGATAAATTTCACAGTCTGATATTCCACAGAAACCGGATACTTAGTATCACGGATCAATGTCACACGCTTACCAGATGCATCTGTTACACCTGTAGAACGGTCGCAGCAGAACCATTGCAGACGAATATCAGTATCCGCGATACGATCTACTAACGGCTTAAAGGCAGCACGCCATACGCCGATGCCGGCATATCCATCGCCATAAGTATCCATCTGCGAGAAGAAAGACATATAAGTCGTACTATTATCTGCTGTAATATCGCTGCCGAATACTACATCCGGCAAACTGATGTTGCTGAATCCTTGCAGTATCTGGTCTTCACTTTGCAATATAGGGAAATTATCAATCACCACTTGCGCATACTTTATCGCTTCATCCCATTCATGGATAACCATGTTTGCGCGAGCCAAATGCATGGCTACTACGCAGCCATCCATATCAGTGGGTGAGGAAGTGCGCGTCATATTCAAACCCTTGAACAAGTCGAAAGCAGTAGTAAGGTCGCTCTTGATTTGTTCATAAATTTGAGCTACAGTAGCACGCGGTTGGTCGCCTTCTGTATCCTCTGTAATAAGCGGTACACACGGGGATTGCGAGAAATCATATTTTTCTCCACGCCCCCATTTTGTTCCATCTGCACCGGTATAGTAGGAATGCTGATATAGATAACTCAACTGCAAGTAGGCATAGCCCCGGAAACCAAGGGCGATGGCACGATATTTTAAATTGGCAGGATCTTCACTGCTGGGGTCAATCAGCTTAAGAATGTTATTGGCATTGGCTATGACACGATAGTATTCTTTCCACCGGTTGTTGGTCGGAGTATAGTTCTGTTGCCAGTAATCCAGCAAATAATGATACA
>CAUHML010000266.1 GCA_959606905.1 uncultured Bacteroides sp.
CGATGTTAGGTGGTGGTCTGTGTACTACCTTGAACGATTATATTCATTTCCTATCTATGATTTACCATGAAGGAACGTGTGAAGGAAAACGGATACTGACAGCAGAGACAGTAAAGGAAATGCAGGCTAATCAAGTAAAGGATGCCCTTGTTTCTCCCGGGGAATACACGGAAAGAGCGCTAGGACAGTTGCATACCGGTATATATGGATTGGGCGAATGGCGTGAGTTAATAGATAAGAAGACGGGCGAAGCCTATCAAATCAGTTCTCCGGGTTGGGCTGGCGCTTACCCCTGGATAAATAAACGTGATAGTGTTTACGGCTTCTTTATTGCCCATGTAGCAGGTTCTTCCGCTAAGGAAGACGGCTTTTCCTCTTTCTATGGCAGTCCTGTGATTTCGCGGACGGTTTCGGAGATTGTTAAGTAGTCAATATATAGAATAAGCCAAATATTATGAAACAAACTATTATTGCTATCATCTGTTTTTTGTGTCTTTCTTCATCATACATACAAGCGCAGAAAATAAATCATCCTTCACTCTTATATACTCCGCAACGCATTCAGCAAGTGAAGCAGCGTATGCAGAATGAACCGAAATTGCAGGAAGCCTGGGAAAGCATTAAACAGACTGCCGATGCAGCTTTACAAAAGAATGACTTCAACAAACTGGATTATCTGGCATTGGCTTATCTGATGACAAAAGACAAAAGCTATGCAAATTCAATAAAAGAGATACTGCTGAAAGCTGTGAAAGCCGAAACATGGGGAGATAAGGAAATGCTGGCACGTATCCCGGTGTGGCGCTCACATCTGGGGTTGGCACATAAAAGTTTCTTGTGCGCTATGGGTTATGATGCAGCCTATGATATTCTTTCATCTTCGGAAAAGAAAGAGATTGCCCAAGGCTTAAAACGACTTGCCCTGGAACCCGCATTAGGTGACTGGCTGTTGGAACCGACTCGTATCCACTCATTGAATTCAATGGGGCATAACTGGTGGACCTCCTGCGTTTGCCAGGGCGGATTATTGGCAATGAGCCTTCAAAACGAAATCCCCGAAGCCAGGGAATGGGTGGAACAACTTCACGAATCTCTTCCCGAATGGTTCGACTTTGCAGGTGATGTATTGCAGCAGAAAGCCAAAAGTTTTGATGAGGTCGGAGGAATGTATGAAAGTCTGAATTACGCCAACTTTGGTATTCAGGAAGCTTTGTTGTTTCGTATTGCGTGGATAAATACGCATCCTGGACAAAGCGCGGGCGATATTCCCCAATTATCAAAACTTCCCAATTACTTTTCGCAAGTATGTTACCCGCGTACCGGCATGCTACATAGTCTTAACTTTGGTGATAGTCATAAAAATGTATCAGCCGAATCCAGCATGATGTTATTGTATGCATTAGGTATAAAAGATCCTGTTATTCTATGGTATATCAGTCAAGTGGAACAAGGACAACATCGTGACGGATATTTTCTGAATCGTCCGATGGGCTTTCTTTATACTCCCGATTTGAGTAAGGCACCCGCTATACCTCAATTACCGACTTCTCAATTATTTTCTGATTTTGGCTGGGCTACGATGCGCAATTCGTGGGAAAAGGATGCTACGATGCTGGCTGTAAAAAGCGGTCATACATGGAATCACTCTCATGCGGACGCCAATTCCTTTATTATATTTCACAAAGGAGTGGACATTATAAAAGACGGTGGAAATTGCTGGTATCCTGATCCTGCTTATCGAAATTATTTCTTTCAAAGCCAGGCGCATAATGTAGTACTGTTCAATGGCGAGGGACAACCCCGTGAGCAGCAATATAGCGGTTCTACTTTGCGGGGATATTTATATCATCTTTTGGATGCGGGAAATGTGAAATATGTCCTGGCTAATGGAACGGGGCCCGTTTCAAACAATTTCAGCCGTAATTTCCGTCATTTTCTTTGGATGGATGATGTGATTTACATGATTGATGATTTAAAGACGCATAAGGTCGGTCGTTTTGAATGGCTGTGGCATACCAACGGGACTTATAAAAAGTCGGGAGTTGACGTGAATGTGACGAATGGTAATTCTTCCGTTGTGATTCGTCCTCTTTATCCCCGTTTGCTTGCTAAGTCCGATTTTGTGCACGATTATCCGGAAGATTTGTATTGGGAAGAAATACAGGCTCCAACTGAAGATCTGAAAGGTACCGAAACTTATTATTCATTCCATTTGCCCGCAGAAGTGAACCGTGTAAAAGGGCTGACAGCTATTATTTTGAAGGATACTCCTGATGAAAAAGATCTGCCGCAAATGGAACGGCGGGAAGGGCAGGACTGGATTGGTCTTCGTATCCGCCACAAAGGTAAAGTGACCGATCTTTATATTAATCAATTAGCAGACGGCAGGCTGATGCACAGCAACTCATGGATTATGCCGGACGGCTGGATGACAGATGCCTATATGTTTGCAGTCTCTTATCCTGAAGGAACGGAAGCCAAAGACACCACAGATTTCTTTATCTGCTATGGAAGTGCATTAAGACGTGATAAGGAAACCTATTTTTCTTCTTTGGCCAAGTTGTTTGTCATTCAAAAGGAAGAAGATAAGAAACTCAATCTTTGGATAGACGGACAACCGAAGATAAATGCCAGTTTCAGGAGTAAGAAAAAGCCTGCATTCGTTATTGTGAATGGAAATAGTCTTCCTGTTGTTTACAAAAGCTCTAATGTGAAAGTAAAATATCAATAAATCTTCAATAGCATTGAGTAAATAATCTCTCCCCTTCGTATTTGCTTGTCATATACAACAAATACGAAGGGGAGACTTTTTTAGGAAAAGGAATGTGCTCTTTTGGAGATTTTTATGTATGTTTGTCACATGTTTAATATGAAAGGAAGCAGTTGTAAGTGAAGAACACGATTAAATATCTGATTCTTATATTAATATATTTGGTTTGTGGTGTGGAACTGCAAGCTCAGAATTACACATTCCGTAATGTCGTCATGTCCGACGGATTATCCGGACTGTTGGTCAATGCCATTTATAAAGATTCCGAAGGTTTTGTATGGTTAGGGACAGATAATTGCCTCGATCGTTTTGACGGTGTGAAAGTGCGCCATTTTGAATTCCGGGGCATTGAGTCGGGAAGAAAAAAGCGTGTAAATACGATTACGGAAACTGCCAATAAGCAACTTTGGGTGGGAAATGGTATCGGACTTTGGCGGTTGAACCGTGCAAGTGGCCAATTGGAGAGGATTGTTCCCGAAAAGATAGATTTTGCCGTCAATACGTTACTATCCGATGGAGATATTCTTTATATCGGTACGGAGAAAGGCTTGTTCATTCATAAAGACGGTCAGTTGCTCCAAGTTTTGACAGACCGGAATATGTTGGCCGCTTGTAACAGAATCATGGATATTTGTCTGAATGAAGATAAAACCGCACTATGGCTGGCTACGGTGCAAGGGCTATTCTCCTATTCATTGAAAGACGGAAAGATTGATTCCTGGCATTTTCAGGAAAATGTGCCCGAAGCCGATTATTTCCGTTGCCT
>CAUHML010000267.1 GCA_959606905.1 uncultured Bacteroides sp.
CCACGGGCCACTTGCTTCATAAATCCTAATACTTTTGACATCTCACGATTGTTTTGATTAATTTGATAATAAAGATACAAGTATTCTCATAAAAAGAATACCTCATACAAACAAAACGAAATATAAAGATGTTTTGGAATGCACCATAACGATGAAAAGCCCGAACTTTCACAAGCTCGAGCCTTTTGTATTCTTAAAACATCTCCTTATCTATAGGAAATAAGGGACTAGCAAATTGCTTCTAGTATAATAAGTAAGATGTCTTAAGAGAGAGATAAAAAGGGATGTCCGTGGGAAATAAGGGAGGCATCCCTTCTAGAGATAAACATTTGAGAATATACTTTCACAAGCATAATTTTCAGTCTATCCCTGAATATATTTCTTCTCAAAAGATTTGATTATATATTATAGAAGGCATCTTTAATCTTAAAAGGATTAAGATGCCCTCAATTACAGATCTTTTAAATCCGGTTTACTTCAACACTTTAACATAAACAGTTTCAGTAGTCTGTCTGCCCCATTTATCAGTAATGATAACGTTTACTTCACATACCGGAGGAGTAACGATAGGTGTTTGAGAAGCTTTCTTAGAGATTACAACTTTGTCAGTTTTCGTAAAGTCAGTAGCACTTAATGTTACATAATCTTTAGCATCCTGGTTTGCCAATTCAAGTACAACAGATTTAATTCTCTTGTCATCAAAGTCATAGCCAACACCATAAGCATCTGTTTTTTCGAAATCTTTAGCTAACAGATCTTGTGTATGTCCTCCATCTACTTCAAATGGCTTAGCTTCAGTACCTGATTTGCCAATATACTTAAATGTACCTTCGAAGATTTCCGATTTCACAGTCAAATTAAACTTATCAGTGATAACATTCAGACGGTCATTTCCAAACGGAGCATAAGCTACTGTAATGTTACGACCTTCATAAGCACCACCCCAAGCATCATAAGGCGCAACTGTGATCTCATCGCTACTCTTATTTGAGGACAACCATGCATCAGCATAGACTTTTGTATCATCTACCATTTTGGACGGTATTTCCTCATCAAATGAAATAAGTGCTTTCTCTTTAGCAGAAATAGAACCTTCCTGGTACAGTTTGTAAAGATTGTAAGTAATCTTACCTGCTGCATCTTCATCATTTACATTACCATAAGCAGTAGCGTTATCACCACTAAAGTAAGCACCTGCACGTTTGAATTCAAACAATTTACTATCCTGCTGGTCTACAGTAATCTTAAATGTCGTTTCATACAGAACATCATTATCCAATCCCGGAGTCGGAGTTGCATTTTTGAATTTAACTGTTGCAGTATGAGGAACAGCAGCAACTTCAGCAGGATCAAATGTAGCTTCGATTACAAATTTAGTAATATCAGCTACACCTGTAGACATATCAGCTACGGGTTCTCCGTCTTTGTCCAAACCTACCAGTTTCAAAGTAATACCACCTTCATATTCCAAATCCTTCACTCCGTTAATTTCAACTTTACCATCAGTATAAGCGATTTCCGTATTTATACCAGCTGTTATATTTGCTTTGATTACATCTACTGAAGGACCAACAATTTCAGAAGTAGCTGTTACTTTTTCGCCATCTACGACCCAAGTCATATCTTTAATCTCTGCTTTTTCAGCTGCATACTTGAATGTCAAATTCAACTTAGCTTCTTTTTCATTTCCAGCAGTAGTAAAATAGGCAATAGTAACAGTCAATTTGCCTTCCTTATTAGCAATAATTGTTTTATTTTCCTTGCTAAATGTAGCCTCAATTTTCTTAGCATCGGCTTCGACAACTGAATAAGTATAATCTACTACATCATTCAATTGATCACCAACCAATTCATCCAGATTATGAGTAACTTTGAAATCTACATCCTTATTTACATCTACAAGTGTCTTTTCTTCTTCTTTAGCTGTAACTTTCACATCATATCCGGAGATGATTTCATTCCCCCACGCATCTTTCGTTGTAAGTGCATAAGCGATATTTTCATTCAAATTATCCGGATCTATACCTTCAGCAAATTTAAGAGTCAAGTCATAGATACCTTTATTTGCTGTATTTTCAGCACGAGTTAAAGCAGTTTCACTAACATTAGCTGCAATACTAGCTACAACAAAGTTTGTATTTCCTTTAGAATCAGTCAAGCCGATTTCATAAGATTGAATATCTTTAACCTCCAAGTTCACCGGATTAATCAATGCATGAATCATGCTACCTCTAGCAGACAGGAACGTTCCTTTTGGATAAGATTTTCCGTTAAATTTAACATCTTTTCCTACTACTCCATAATACAAGGTAGCGTTTGCCTCAGTAGAAGAAAAATCGATACTTCCACCTTGTTCGCCAAGTGCACGCATACTAGTGATACGAGCAGCCTTAGGCATAGAAACAGTTTCCCATTCTCCCGTTTCCTTATTGAGTATATTCAAAACCCAAACCAATGGATTATTAGCATCAGCAGTTACATAGATATCTGTAGCAGCTTTAACATCTGTTTTTTTAGGTTCTCCGGCTTCTGCATCCCAAACCATCCAATATCCGTCTTCTGAAATTTGCGGTGCATATCCATCTTCACCTTTGTCACCTTTATCGCCTTGGTCACCTTGGTCACCTTGATCTCCCTTATCACCTTTCTTTCCTTCAGAACAAATACCGGTGTCTTTTCCATCAATAATCCAGTTCTTTGTTGCCGAATCAATCTCAATCTTTGTACCTGCTGCGCCATCGGCACCACTTACGATAGAATAGCTTTTACCATCGTTAAAAGTAATTTTAAATCCATCAGTAATTGTCTCTACAGCGGTTACCCATTTGCCTTCTTTCACAAAATTCTGTAACTCGGCAATGCTAGCTTTGTTTGCGTCAATCTGTGTTTGCAGATTGTCGATGTCATCATCGTAGTCCTTACAACCTACATAGGTGACAGTAGAAAGTGCCAACGCCCCGAAGAACATCACTTTTACAAATTTTCTTTTCATAACTACTTAAAAATTACATTAATAATATATTATTAAACACTAAGTTTCAATAATAGACAGCCCGTTACTCTGTAGGTAACGGAGAGACCTTTGCGCCTGCTCTTTTAGAGTAGTCAATACTGAGAAATGATACGATAGATTATGAAAGTTCTTTACCCCTGCTTCTGACGAGCGGCAGAGGGGAGGGAAATCTTATGCAATATTTAGAAGTTAACAAAGCCCTAATACAAAGAATCCACGTGTTTTATCTGTCCTAGTTCCGCTTTTAAGTAGTTTATTAGAAAAAATGTGTGATTTCGTTTGGTTGTTTTAAGAAATATGCTCATATTTGCACCGTCATTTATTCCCGTTACCTACAGAGTAACAGAATAATAATCAGGCATTTAATCCTATCACAGAACGCTTCACAAAATCAAGAACCTGTTTATTTGCTTCATCAATTTTCTTGCTTCGGAAAGGCTTGAGATATGTCTCCGTTACAGTGATGGACGAATGTCCCATAGCTTCGGAGATAATACCCGGATGAATTTCGCAATAATAAG
>CAUHML010000268.1 GCA_959606905.1 uncultured Bacteroides sp.
TTTTAGTGTCATATAATCCATTCTGCACCTCCACAGAGTACATTATAGTTCTTTGCCTCGAACAATACAAGTTTATCTGTTCCAACGCAAGCGTTTCTTTGTTGTATAGTTCTTCAGGTGTTTTTGCGTAGATAGCTACGAGCTTACCATTCGCGTCTTTGATTCTGGTCCTATAATATAGGACACCTCTTTTCATAACTGTGCCATATGTACTGATGAAGGAGGAAAACTTGTCCTTCTTATTAACACTGACAAAAAAGGCAAAAAACAGGCGCATCAAATGAAATTTTATCAAAAATATTTTACAAGCTGCTTTAATCCACGGCGGATACTGTCTCGGACACGGCTTGGGTCTACACCTTCTACTTCGGCAATTTCATTTACCGTCATTCCCAGATAGTATCGGGCATAAATTCGCTTTGCCTGTTTCTCCGGCAGCTTCATCACAGCGGCATAGACCTGCTCCTGAAACTGTTTTTCCTCCAGAACCATCTCCGGTGTCTGCGGCTTCAACAGCACCGCATTTTCAATGCCATTCTCGCAATCCAGAGAATACTGAGCCTTGTAGCGATACATCTTTCGCTCATACGCAGCCTCCGCACGTTCAGCTGCTCGAATAGTCTCCATTACTTCCTCTGTCACATCTACAAAAAAGTCTGTTGTATAAACATCAGGATAAAGTTCCCGAAGGTTAATTTTCTTCATTATGTACCTCCATTTCGATTCACGGGTGATTGACGGGTGAATCGAATGGAGGCGGAGACCGACACCGGCAGACAACCGGGTCATCTCCGAAAAAATGGCAACAAAAAACGCCAGATTTCCATGAGGGAAAACTGGCGCGCCAAGAACAGCCATTATTATACTGAATCACATGGAACGATAATGCCGATGCAATGTTATACTTGCCCGGAGGAGGAGCAATGCTTTTTTTAACTGATGTAGATCATGTGAGCTTTGAAAAAGCAAACGAGACACGGCAAAATAACCTCCAATCGGCTACCGTGTCCCTGCAAGTCGTCATAGGTTTGTACAAACGCAAAGAAACGGCGGCTCTGAAATCAAAGCCGCCGTTTCATAAGGCGCGTGAAAATATGTCTGCTGTACGACGGCTTTTTTTCTTTTGCCGTCGTCCGGCAGATTAACATATGAAACTATAATTCATTGATGGTTGCAGTAATTGGCATATTGCGAATTCTCTTTGCAGGAGCATAAACAGACACAATAGCAGATATGAAGATAAAGGCAACGACAATTCCAAACCACAGGATAGGAAATCTCCACTCAATTCCAAAATAATGTGTAATTAGACGATTATATAAAAATCGACTAAGCGGGAGTCCAATGCCACATCCAACTATCAAACCAGAAATTGCATAGGTGTACGCTTCCGCAGAAATCATTCGTTTAAGCTGCCTATTATCCATACCAACAGCTCGCATTGCACCATACTGCTTAATTCGTGCAGATACACTCATAGAGATACTATTGACGATATTAAACAGCGAAATAACTCCGATAATAGCTAAGAAGCCATAACAAACAATTCGTGCAGCCCAATATGTAGCATTATTTTGTTTATTGCCTTCACGCTGATCCGTAATGATAATATCATCGTTTTCAAGACTTCTAATTTCTGCTATTGTTTCTTCAGTAGCGTTTGAATCTAACTGAATTCCAATAAGCCCATACTTTGTATCGCCCATGATACGGTCAAATGTTTCCTGTGAGCAAATAATAATCAAATCATCTCCGAATAACCCTTGTGATAGAGCGCAAGTAATCTCAACTTCTTCGCCTGCAAACTGGATGGTATCACCGATGTGCAAGGAATTGTTTCTATTAAATACGGTTGCCACTTTGTTACTGTTCCCGTAAACTGTATCTAATGATCCCTGAGCAATACTACCTTTTGAGTAATCTAGAAGTGTATCATCATAAGAAACAATATTGATATGGTCTATTCCTGCTCTTGAAGATGTTGCAGGAATGTTTTCTACATAGCTACTTCCATAAGCATTTGCAACCCCATCTATTTTTTTGATTTCATCGACCAGGCTGCGCTCAATATCCATTTTATTTGCATAACTGGATAATGCTATATCGGCTGATGTGACACTCAACGATGGAACAAGTTGCTTTGCAAAATCTAAAATTACAGAAAAAGAAAAAACCAGCATAATAGTCAGTGCAAAGGAAGCCGTCATCAGAAACCAGTTTTTCTTTTTTTCAACCGCATGATGTATGCCAAGTGAATTATCAATTTTTCCTAAGCTAAACTTGATAGCGTGTTTAACAGAAGATTTATTATCTACATTGCCAGAAACCGCAGATATGGGTGAAACTTTAGCAGCCCGCTTTGCTGGGGATTGTGCTGCTAAAAATACTGTTACCACTCCAACAACTACACCACTGATAAGTCCAACAGGGCTGATCTGAAAGACTGGCATTGTAGAAAATTCTCCACCAATTCCATAATGAAGTGTGGCACAAATAATCCAACTAATTATTGTTCCAAAAACCACTCCAATAGGTACCGCGGTTTTACACCAGTTCAATGCCTCCAAACGGACAAAGCGGATAATTTGTTGACGACTTGCACCAATGCAACGCAACATTCCAAAAAATTGAGTTCGTTGCGCAATGATGCTATTCATACTGCCAGAAATCATCAATATTCCTGCCAACAACACTAAAACAAATAGAATTGCTGCCAATCCGTACATACTCTGCATCGCTGTATTGTTGCTTTGCCCAGCCATGCCCATAACGCCGGTATTTTCAGAAATACTCCCATCGGATAATTGGTACTGTGTCTGTAGTTCTGTTATTGCATTTGCCGCTTTCGCTGCACTTTCAAACTGCACATAATAAGTCAACTCATTGTTTGTTACTCCGTTTTGTGCCATAACAGAAGTAAATGCACTTTGTGTCAGATAAGAGCCTATCAAATAAGTCTGATTGTTATAATAGCTTTCATCATCTGTGCCAAAACCAGAGATTGTAAATGTCCGATCTCCAGCAGGGGTATGTAAGGTTACACTATCCCCAAGCTGTACTCCTAAAGCAGTTACAGAATTAGGTGTAAGCATAACTTCCTCATCATTTGCCGGAAATGTTCCTTCTACAATTCCATTTGAAATCTGAGTAATATAGACTTCATCGGTGCCATACAAAACAGTTCGTTTTTCGTTGACTCGGTACGGTTGTTCTCCTTCAAAATTAAATTGAGAAGCTACACCAACTGCTGTAACATCTGAACGATTACTGATTTCATCCGCATTGTTCTGTGAAATATTTTTTATTGCAATGTGCCAGTTTCCATGGTTACTTATCATAAAATCGCTTTCTGTTCGTATCATCATGTCAGCAACACTGAAAATAGCTGTGACAAGAAACACCGAAATGATAATACACAAGACAGTCATACGATTTTGCCGCTTGCGCACCTTTGCGGAGATGGGAATGAGACTAAGATAGCTTTTCATTCACGGCACCTCCCAAAATC
>CAUHML010000269.1 GCA_959606905.1 uncultured Bacteroides sp.
ACTCGATGTCAAGACCTGGTAAGGTTCTTCGCGTTGCTTCGAATTAAACCACATACTCCACTGCTTGTGCGGGCCCCCGTCAATTCCTTTGAGTTTCAACCTTGCGGTCGTACTCCCCAGGTGGAGTGCTTATTGCGTTAGCTGCGGCACCGAGGATTCCTCCCCGACACCTAGCACTCATCGTTTACGGCGTGGACTACCAGGGTATCTAATCCTGTTTGCTCCCCACGCTTTCGAGCCTCAGCGTCAGTTACAGACCAGAGAACCGCCTTCGCCACTGGTGTTCCTCCATATATCTACGCATTTCACCGCTACACATGGAATTCCACGATCCTCTCACACACTCTAGCTCTACGGTTTCCATGGCTTACCGAAGTTAAGCTTCGATCTTTCACCACAGACCCTTAGTGCCGCCTGCTCCCTCTTTACGCCCAATAATTCCGGATAACGCTCGCCACCTACGTATTACCGCGGCTGCTGGCACGTAGTTAGCCGTGGCTTTCTTATAGAGTACCGTCACTTGGATATCATTCCCTATATCCACCGTTCTTCCTCTATGACAGAAGTTTACATAACGAATTACTTCTTCCTTCACGCGGCGTTGCTCGGTCAGGGTTTCCCCCATTGCCGAAAATTCCCTACTGCTGCCTCCCGTAGGAGTCTGGGCCGTGTCTCAGTCCCAGTGTGGCCGGTCACCCTCTCAGGTCGGCTACGCATCGTCGCCTTGGTAGGCCGTTACCCTACCAACCAGCTAATGCGCCATAAGTCCATCATCTACCAGTCCCGTAGCACTTTTCATATAGAGTTCATGCGATCTCTACACCTATGCGGTCTTAGCTGACGTTTCCATCAGTTATCCCCCTGTAGATGCCAGGTTACTTATGTATTACTCACCCGTTCGCCACTCTTCACCGAAGTGAAGCGTTCGACTTGCATGTATTAGGCACGCCGCCAGCGTTCATCCTGAGCCAGGATCAAACTCTCCATTGTCTTATTTCTTTCAGACAACTTTGGTCTGTTTAGCTCTTTTTTATTTCTTAAACTTAATTGACGTTGTGTTTTATTCTTTCCTGTTCAGTTTTCAATGTCCTCTCACTTGACTCTCTCGTCGAGTGCCCATTTATATTACCATCCCCTCTCCCTTTTGTAAAGCTTTTTTTCTATCTTTTTTTTATTTTTTTCTATCTTTCCCTCTTTTTCTGCCTTTATATCAACGTTTTTTTATCTGTGTTTTTTTGTCATGATTAAAAGAAACGATCTTTACAGAACGTTTCTTTGCCTTATGACTATATGATTTCTTTACTGTCCAGGATGATCGTTGTTGGTCCATCATTGATCAGCGAGACTTTCATCATCGCTCCAAAGATTCCTGTTTCTGTATGGACCCCTGCATTTTCTAATGCTTTATTAAAATATTCATATAATGGTTTTGATATTTCTGGTTTAGCAGCATCTAAAAAACTAGGTCTCCTTCCTTTTTTACAATTTGCATATAAAGTAAATTGTGAAATGGAAAGAATTTCTCCTTTGATATCCATCAATGATAAATTCAATTTTTCATTTTCATCTTCAAAAATTCTTAAATTGATAAGCTTATTAACCATCTTATCAACAATTTCTTCATTATCATCATTCGTAATACCTACTAATACCATAAATCCTTGTTTGATTTGTCCATTTATTTTCCCTTCAATTTCTACACTTGCTTCACTTACTCTTTGTACAACTAATCTCATATTCATTTCTACCTTTCTTTTTATAAAAGTGTTATAATCATTATAATTCATTTTGTATTAAGGAGGAAGATTTTTTTATGAGTGGAACTTTAGCTTATAATATGAGACCTCAATCTCTTTTAGATATATTAGGACAAAAACATATTATTGGTGAAAATGGTTTATTTACTAAATTTGTAGAAAAGAATCATCCAATGTCTGTTATTTTATATGGCCCACCAGGTTGTGGTAAAACAACTCTTGCAATGGCTTTGGCTCATGATTTAAATATGCCTTGTCGTACTTTTAATGCATCTACAGGAAATAAAAAAGAAATGGATTTGATTATTGAAGAAGCTAAATTATCTAATGGTCTTTTTGTCATTATCGATGAAATTCATCGTATGAATAAAATGAAACAAGATAATTTACTTCCTTATGTAGAAAGTGGTCTATTGATTATTGTTGGATGTACAACAGCTAATCCTTATCATTCTATCAATCCTGCCATTCGTTCAAGATGTCAAATCATTGAAGTTAAGCCTTTAACTCAAGAAGATATTATTCAAGGTTTACATCACGCTTTAGATAGCGAAAAAGGCTATCACCATCAATATCAATGTGATGAAGAAGTCTTGCAACATATTGCTCGTCTTTCATCAGGAGATATTCGTTTTGCATATAATTGTTTAGAAGTATGTACAATTATTTCTCATGATAATCATATTACTATTGAAGATGCTAAAAATGCTTTAACACAAGCTAATGGTCAATTTGATAAAGATGAAGATCAATATTATGATACTTTAAGTGGTTTACAAAAATCTATTCGTGGAAGTGATCCTAATGGAGCTATGTATTATTTTGCAAAGTTGATAGAATATAATGATATTGAATCTTTAGAAAGACGTGTCCTTGTTTGTGCATATGAAGATGTTGGACTTGCTAATCCAAATGCTTGTATGCGTACTGTTGCTGCTTTTCAAGCTGCCAGAACAGTAGGATTTCCTGAGGCAAGAATTCCTATTGCAAGTGCTATTATTGATTTATGTCTTTCACCTAAATCTAAATCATCAGAAGCAGCTATTGATGCTGCCTTAGCTTCTTTAAGACAACAATCTTTGCCTGCACCTGAATATTTAAGATTAACACCTGTTGGTCTAGAAGAGGATGAAAAATATAATTATGACCGTCCTGAGTTATGGGAATATATTCAATATTTACCTGATCAAATCGCAAATAATCAATTCTATGTACCTTGGATGACAAGTCAATATGAAAAAGCATTAGCTGAAAATTATCGACGTATTTTAAAACATGGGCGTACAAGTAATATTAAAAAATTAAATCATACAAAAAAATCCTAAACTTTTAGGATTTTTTCTATATCATCTGTTACTTGTTCAATGGTTTGTTCAAAGTTTTCTAAATTCACATCATACCAATGAACATCAAATTGGTTTTTAAACCAAGTATACTGTCTTTTAGCGTATTGTCTTGAATGTTTTTTTATTAGCTCTAAAACATCATTTAAATCAATTTGATGATCATAATAATCAAACCATTCTTTATAACCAATCGCTTTCATACTTTGATGATTTCTTGTAAGTCCTTGACTATAAAGACGCTCCATTTCTTCTTTTAAACCATTTTCCATCATCACATCAACACGTTTGTTAATTCTTTCATATAAAACATCTCTAGGAAGCGTTAATCCCACAAAATAAGCATCATATAAACAAATATGCTCTTGTTCTTCTAACATTTCACTTTTCCTCTT
>CAUHML010000270.1 GCA_959606905.1 uncultured Bacteroides sp.
AACCAACCGTCGCACCAGTTTACGCCGATTTCAAAGTCATACTTTGCTGCCACTTTCTGCATCTCACGCAGCAAGATGTCATTTTCGTGAGGCTTGAATCCCCATTCGATAAAGAATCCATCTATCTTAGCCGCTTTTGCCGACAATATCTGATATTCGATATAATCGGGATCGAGATTGGACTGCATTCCGACTTGGGGATAAGCCACTGCCGCTATCTCATGCCGCCCTTCACTATCTATCAGATCGGCATTATAACACAGCGACTTCCTTCCGGTACTTGATTTTTCCGTATTGGCATACATTTCCCAACGGCCCAACTTTCCGTCATGCTGCCGGGTGTAACGTACACCGTGGAAGTCGGCATACACTTTCTTTCCATTCTGCGCCAAGGCCGGTAATGCGATAGATACCAATAAAAAAAGAAGAAGTTTCCTCATTGTTCCAAACTTAATTATTCAACTTATGTACTTAATCAATCTTCCACCATACTTAATCAGTCCTCACTCAACACGAAATCATGCTTTTCCGGATAACTGAAAAGATTGTCTATCATCCAACGGCCTTTATAAATCTTGGCTCCGTCCATTTTGAAAAGTTCTTCTCCCTTCTCATTTACAAGTCCTTCTGCCCACCACTCTTCAGTCGGTTTCAACATCAGGATTCCATCCGGTCCGTTGCAGATACTTTTTATATCGGCTATGCTGTAAACTTTCTCGCAAGTAGGTTCGGTAGAGTCATTAGTCGTAGCGTCGGTAACTCCAGTCAAATCAAACTTATAGACAGCCGAAGCAGCAGTAAGCCATAATTTATCTTCTTCACCATATACCGGGAACAAATCATGCCCACCCGATTCATTGCTGAATGTATAAAGGGTAGTCTGATTTATTAACTTGGGATTACTCCGGTTGCCATCGTACTTAAAACGGAATAATGCAGTCACTCCCTCTTTTTTGGTAGCTGTAGCATAAAGATACGATCTTTTCTTATCCCAAACAACATTATGCGCATTACCCAACTTCACCGTATTAGCTTTTGCTCCCAATACCTTAACCGTGTCAACCACAAAGGTATTGATTTCACCGGATTTAGATTCTGCCGTCACGATATTTCCATCGGGCAATACCTCCGCAGAGTGGGGATTCTGTCCGCAATTTGCGTAGAACATTAATTTATGATCGGACAAACGGATTAAAGCCACAGCTCCGCCGGAGGCAGTCATCAAGATATAGCGTCTATTGAAAACCGGTTTTACTTCACTCGGATTAACAAACCAACCCTGCTGTGCAGCAGGAACACAGGCTGTATAAGGATCCCAACTCCAAATATTGCGGTGCGTCTCCGCATCTCTGATGACAATAGCCCGTCTGGATTGTTCCGCCAGTACATAAGCCTTTTCCGGAAGTTGAAAGATTTCATTTTTTACTACAGGAGCGGCATCATCATCGGAACATGCTCCCAAAGCTATATTAAATCCTAAAAGGATTGCAAATAAACTAAACTTCTTCATGGTCATAACTATTTTAATTCTAAATATTCAATTTGTCTATTTAAAGTTTCCGTCAATCTATTGAACCGATTTTGTATCGTTATAATCGATCAATGAATGAACTGAAAGATTCAACTGCCGCATGTGCGACAGAAAAGATTCATAAGGTTCGTATTCGATGGAAACCACTCCTTTATTAGAAGCTTTTCCGTTAGAATCGTAACCATCATTATACTCAAAATGTACCCAGCCTACACAGTTTCGAGTTTCAAGCAAACGAAGACAGAAGTTCTGATAAAACTCACCTCTATTTTTTTGTGTATGCACCAACCAGCCACCTCCTTCAGTATTAGCATATCCAGTTCCCTGATAACTGGCATCTTCCGCTTTTATATAGAATTCTGAAACTAAAAAAGGTTTCGCTCCACACCAGACTTTCAGGTTTGCCAAGAAATCTGCCTCCGGTTGCCAACGTGCATAATAGTTGACGGAAACAAGATCGCAATAACGAGCACACGCTTCCACCACTTTCTGATTATATTTACTCCAATCATGCAGACGTGTTCCCAATATCAAATGCTCTTTATCATATCGTCTGACGGTAGCGGTGGTCAACTGATAATAATAATCAGCAACCATCCCCCGGAAATCTTCCTGATTTTTCTTGGTTATCACTCCGGTAGAAGCTATACCGTTATCCCGCATAAACTTTTCTGCATACTCACGAGCAGCTTTATAGCGTTCGGGCAAAGACAAGAAATGTTTCAGATCAATTCCTCGCAAAGGGTCAGCATTCTGATAACTGGCAAATGGCAATTCATTGTCAAGATAGAAACCTATAAAATGCCGGTCACCGGCAAATAAAGCTGACTTCTCTTGTACGAGACGATCTATGTACGTAGCAAATGTGGGTTCAAAAAGAAGAACTAAGCGATTATATTTGTCATCATCAAACGCGTAGCCCAAATTCTTACTCATATCCCACATAAAGGTACGAAGCAGATACAGATTCTCTGCATAAGCAATCTTTTGCGTCTTAGGGGTCAACAAGTTACCACGTACTGCAGCAGGAAATACTTCAATACGGTTCGAGCCATACGAAATATAGTTTATATGATTGCCTGCTAACAGTTTGCCAGTCTCTTCACTCCATTGCGCCTCACTACCGTATCGAGTACCGAAAGCCTTCTTATGAGCAGTAGATTCTCCCGGACGAACATGCTGAATTCCATGAATGATAACAGCTCCATTATCCGGATCGAGCAAATAAGAACGGCCTCCACAATTAGCCACTCGGAAAAAGCCTTCTTTTCCAACCACAGATGAAGGTTGTAAACCGATTCGTCCTCCCCATGCAGTCCGGCTATAATCCGAAGAGGGAGTATACCAATTCATATTATCAATGGTACGTGTTTCCCTTGAATCTGCCGTTGTCCATGCCTGGAAAGTTCCGTTCTGCCACTTCCGGTATTCTACATTCATAAAAGTATATTCATCTTTTTCCAAAGGAGTATCTTCTCCTTCCGGTTTCAAAGGTTCTATTTCGTTGGAAGAGGAGGAACAGCTAAACGTCAACTGCATCAGTCCGACCAAAGATAAAAAGAGGAAATACCTATATATTATATGTTTTCTCATATTACTTTCAGCTACTGCACATTATTACTTAACCATCGTATTTGTTATCAGTCGCATCTTTCGTATACTCTATCTACGGTTCACCGGATAGCTGTTACTAACTCTCGCGTTGGCTATTAATAGAAAAGTTATTCTCTACAAGGAGAGAACTCCCTTCCCCCTTGTTGCAAACTTCTTTTATCCCTAACATAAACTATAAACGAAAGCTTTGTTTTTATAATTGAAATCTTTGTTTTTATAAACGCAACTTGCATTTATAAAAACGGAAGCTTCGTTTATAGTTTGTATCGGACAGAGAACAACTTTATTCCCAATGAAAGGGAAGTTTAGTCTTAATAGAAAAGAAGTTTTCTATTAAGACTTCAG
>CAUHML010000271.1 GCA_959606905.1 uncultured Bacteroides sp.
AACAGGACTGTAATGCATATGATGCCGAAAAAAGCGGTGCGGGTATCATTTCCTCAGATTTTAATTTGCAACAGTTGCTGGAATTTGCGAAAGATTACCACCCCAATCGTGATTTTGTGTATTGGGTACGTGGAGCTGAATATACTTTGTTGAATTTGTTAGAGAGTGATTCTTCCAATTATCAACAAGTTTTATTTAATGAGATGTATTTGGTTGAAGAGTTTATTTGATTTTCTTATAAAAACTCTCTTTAAGTCATGGCTGTATGCGTCGGCTGTGACTTTTTTATTGTTATTGATTTGTAGTTATATTGACATGTTATTGTAATGTGTATGACGTATTTTTGCTAAAAATATTAAAACCGTATGGAGAAGAAGAAAAAGGAAGATAAATATTATCTGCCGAGAGATATCAGTTGGATGTATTTTAATCGTCGCATTTTGCAGGAAGCCATGAAAGAACGTGTTCCTATACTGGAACGGTTGAGCTTTTTAGGAATTTACTCTAATAATTTGGATGAATTTTTCAGAGTACGTGTAGCTACTCAAAGCCGGGTGGCCGAGTGTGAAGATAAAGCGGCGCATTCTGAACGGGAAGAAGCATTGAAATTGATTAGACAGATAAATAAACTGAACAACAGGTACTCTAAAGAATATGAAGGTGCGATCAAGCAGGTAACGGCAGAATTGGAGAAAGAAAATATTTGTTTAGTCAATCATGTACAACTGGATGAGGAACAACAGTTATTTGTCGATTCTTTTTATCAACAACGGCTGAATGGGTTTATTAGTCCTGTCTGGCTGGAATCAGTAAAACAACTGGGTAACGAAGCGGATGAAAATATCTTTTTGGCTGTAAAGATGAGGAAAGAAGGACATAAAGTTGGAGAATATGCAATTATAGAGCTGCCTGTAGCACAGGCAGGGCGTTTTATCCGTCTGCCGGATAAACATGGTAAAAATTACCTGATGTATTTGGATGATGTGGTACGCTATTGTTTACCATTGATATTTCATGGTATGAACTATAAACATTTTGAAGCGTATGCTTTCAAGTTTACCAAAGATGCGGAGATGGAGATAGACAATGATCTGCGTAACGGAATGATGCAGAAAATTTCTAAAGGAGTAAAGAGTCGCAAACGAGGTGAGCCTTTACGGGTTATTTATGATGCCAGTATGCCTAAAGATCTTTTAAAACGTGTCATGAACAAGTTGAATCTGGATAAGTTGGATACAGTATTGGGCGGGGGAAAATATCATAACCATAAGGACCTGATGCGTTTTCCAGACTGTGGCCGGAAAGATTTGAAATACCCTGAATGGACTCCTGTTTTGAAAAATGAGCTTTCGGGTAACGTTGGTATGTTGGAGCTGATTCGTAGGAAAGATCGTTTTATTCATGTGCCTTATCATAGTTTCGATTCTTATATCCGTATATTGCAGGAAGCGGCGATTAATAAAGAAGTAAAAAGTATCAAGACAACCCTCTATCGTTTGGCTAAAGATTCGAAAGTGGTAAAAGCATTGATTAATGCGGCACGCAATGGAAAGAAAGTAACAGTAGTTATTGAATTGCTGGCACGTTTTGACGAGGCTTCCAATATAGATTGGTCAAAGAAAATGCAGGATGCCGGTATCCGTGTGATATTTGGGGTGGAGGGACTGAAGGTACACTCTAAGATTACCTATATATCCATGAAAACAGGTGCGGATATAGCTTGTATCAGTACAGGAAACTTTCATGAAGGTAACGCCCGTATGTACACTGATTATATGTTGATGACGGCTGCTAAGAATGTGACGCGTGACGTGAGTTTGGTCTTTGATTTTATAGAACGCCCTTATTCTCCCGTTCGCTTCAAAGAACTGTTGGTATCTCCTAATGAGATGAAGCAAAAATTTAGCCGTCTTATTAATGAAGAAATTAAGAACAAGCAGGCCGGAAAACCTGCTTACATTTTGATAAAGATTAATCATATTACTGATCCGGTAATGGTGAAGAAACTGTATGAAGCATCTTCGCATGGTGTTCGGATAGACTTGCTGGTTCGTGGTAATTGTTCACTGATTACGGGAGTGCCGGGAGTGAGTGATACAATTCGTATCAATGGCATCATAGACCGTTATCTGGAACATTCGCGTATTTTTATTTTTGCCAATGGTGGTGATGAGAAAATGTTCATTGGTTCGGCTGACTGGATGCCGCGCAATTTGGATAACAGGGTGGAAGTGATTGCTCCCGTTTACGATCCGGAAATAAAGGCAGACTTGAAGCGGGTAGTGGAATATGGTTTGAAAGATACTCTGCAAGGACGGGTGGTGGACGGAACAGGAGAGAATCGTCCTTGGATATCGGAAGATAAGACAGCTTTCCGTTCGCAGGAGGAATTATACAAATATTATTTAAATGAAAACAGAATAAAGGATTAAGATGGGAAAAGTGAATTATGCTGCTATTGATATTGGTTCTAACGCTGTGCGCCTTTTGATAAAAAGCATTGACAGGGAGGCTGTGCAGGAGAAAAAAATTAAAAAAGTGATGATGCTTCGCGTACCCCTACGACTAGGGTTCGATGTTTTCTCCATAGGTGAATTGTCCGAGAAGAAAGCGGATAAGCTGAGACGTTTGATGAAGGCTTTCCGTCAGTTGATGAAAATTTATGATGTGGATGATTACAGGGCATGTGCTACTTCGGCTATGCGGGACGCGCGTAACGGGAGGACGATAATCAAGAAAATCGAAAAGGATACAGGTATCCGCATTGAGATAATTGATGGTCAGGAAGAGGCTCGAATGATTTATAATAATCATATAGAGTGTATGGAAGACCGTCTGGGTAATTATATGTATGTGGATGTGGGTGGTGGCAGTACAGAGATTAATCTGTTGACTAACGGTGAGTTGGTATGGTCGGTGTCTTACAACATCGGTACGGTGCGTATGCTAAGTAATGCTGTTAAAGAAGGAACTTGGCAGCAAATGGAAGAAGAGCTTATGAAAGTGACGGAAGGTGTTGCCGCGATCAATATCATCGGATCGGGTGGGAATATTAATAAGTTGTTCCGCCTGGCAGATAAGAAGGATAAGAAGTTGCAACGTTTGCCGGTCAGTTCGTTGCAAACAGTCTATGATGTGTTGAAACCGCTGACTCCGGAGGAAAGGGTAGAGGCATTCAGTCTAAAGCAAGACCGTGCCGATGTAATTGTGCCTGCTGCGGAAATTTTTCTGAAAATTGCAGAAGTAGTGCATGCAGAATATATTTATGTTCCGGTCATTGGACTGTCTGATGGTATCATTGACAATCTGTATGCCAAAAGCCTTGAGAAAGAAATGAAAGCTGAATAAGCTTTCATTTTAATACTGTTTGTGTTGTACGGCTTCAAAAATATTCGCTTTTCTCTGATAAATTGTTGGAAATTAATAGTTGAAGTTCCAAAATTTGCTATATATTTGT
>CAUHML010000272.1 GCA_959606905.1 uncultured Bacteroides sp.
AAGGATATAACTCATTACTTGGAGGTAAATGGGATCATGTAATGACCATGAAACAAGGATTTGCCGCAGCCTACTTTGAACTCCCGGCTCTGCGGAAGGCAAATCTGGCACCTACAGCCTCTTTGGGTATATTGGCAGAAGGAGAAGATATTCTGAAAGGGCAGAAAAGCTTCCATTCACTGCCATCTTTCAACACATATTTCCGTCAATCATATTACGTAGACGTTTTCAATAAAGGAACGACTCCTTTGAAATGGAAAGCATCGGTTTCAGATAACTGGATTCTATTAAGTCAGAAAGCCGGAGAAACTGCTACAGAAAATCGTATAGAAGTATCAATCGACTGGGCTAAGGTTCCGACTGGTGAGAAAGTATTCGGAACATTAGAAATCGCATCTGATCGTGGTGAGAAGGAGAATGTCTATATTTCTGTCTTCAATCCTTCCTCTCCTTCATTAGCCGAAATAGACTCTTTATTTGTAGAACACAACGGATATGTTTCCATTGATGCTGCCGGCTTCCACCGGAAAGTAGAGAACAAAGCTATTCAAATGAGAACGATTCCTAATTTGGGAATAGAAAATACAGCCATTCAGCTAGGTGATCCGACAGCCGCTCCACAGCGGACTGCAGGTCGCAGCACACCTCGCCTGGAATATGATTTCTATACATTCGAACAAGGTTCGGTTGATGTTTATACGTATGTACTGCCTACATTTACTTTAAGTAAGGATCGTGGATATGCCGGACATGAAGCGACGAATGTAGAAACGAAATATGGAGTATGTATTGACGAAGGTCCTGTAATGAATCCTTCCACTTCTTCTTTTGAGTATGCACAAATCTGGTACGAAAGTGTGTTGAAGAACTGTAGAATAAACAAGACCACTTTGCATATCGATAAACCGGGTAAACACACAGTGAAAATTATATGTGGCGATGCCGGAACTGTCCTGCAAAAGATTGTTTTGGATTTCGGAGGTATGAAGCGTTCTTATTTAGGACCACAGCCGACAAGACAGGCGAAATAGTAAGCTGAATAATATAGTAGAGCTATGAAACACACTTTTTTTATGTTATTTGTCTCCATCGCTATTTCATTTATGGCGTGTGAAGGCGGTGGGGAGAATGATGAGAATTTACCTGCCGATAACGGGAATACGGAGAAACCAAAGGATGATGAAACCCAAGAGCCTGTGGTCTGTAGCATCACACCTATAGGGGAATTGAATCAGGGGACTTCTATTATAAATTCCCATGCAGATGTTACGAAACGTTCATCGCTGATGATGAATTATCGGACGCTTGTGACTATGGAGGATTCTTATCCCCGTTATCCTCGTATAAAAAAAATGAAAAATGGCGACTATATTCTGTTCTATCACAATGGCAGTGCTAACAGTAATATTGGTCGGCGTTGTGTTTATGCGCTCAGTAAGGATCTGAGAACGTGGACAAAGAAAGGAGAGATATTTAACAGTTATGATATTATCGATAGCAAAGGCAATAAGAATATACACTGCTATGCTAATTGTGATGGACTGGTGCTTTCTAATGGAGATATATTAGCGGTTGCATCTTGCAGGGCTAATTCCGGTTATCGCGATTTACCGGAAGATGCAGGAATTGAATTAAGGCGCAGTACGGATAATGGTGTCACCTGGAGTGAACCTGTCAAGATATATCAGGGAGTTAATTGGGAACCTTTCTTGTTGGAGTTGCCTACAGGTGAACTACACTGTTACTTTACAGATAGCAGTCGTACTGGTTTGGAAGGACATGACACAGATACAGGTACGGCAATGGTTGTTTCTGCTGATGGAGGAAAGACATGGAGCCCCGACTTTAGCTCTTCTCCTTATTATGTATTGCGAATGAGATGGGAGAAAAATGGAATTGTCGGCTATAATCATCAGATGCCTTCTGTTGTGAGACTCAATGATAATAAAGGATTAGCTGCAGCTGTAGAAACCAATAATTCAGGATATCATATTTCGCTTTGTTATTCAGATAAAGACGAATGGGAATATTTGGCTGCCGATCAGGAAGGGCCTGCCGATAGTAATAATTGTGTTTTCTCCGGTATGGGACCATATTTGGGACAGTTCCCTTCGGGAGAAACCGTCCTTTCGTATGAATCGTCAAGCAAATATACTCTTAAAATAGGAGATGCCACTGCTCGTAATTTTGGTAGTGCTTATCAACCTTTTTCAGGTGGTTATTGGGGTTCACTTTGTATGATTGATTCACATACATTGGTTGGAACTAATGTTAAAGTGAAAGAAGGACCGGTTCAGATGGCACAGTTCGTACTTAATCATCGCATTGATGCCGTGAAAAGAGAGGTTACGGTAGATGGTAACAATAAAGAGTGGGCAAATACAGATCATGCACTTTTTGTGGGCGGTAAGTCACAAGCGCAAGGAACGCTACGTTGTTCGTATGATGATGATAATATTTATTTTCTGTTAGAAGTACTTGATCGAAACTTGCTAGCTTCTGATTACACTTCCTTATACATATCTCCTGTGGGTAATAATAAACTGTCCAAAGGGGCTTGTTGCATACAAGTAACAATGAATGGACTGAAGAATTGTGAAATATATGATTCAGCATGGAAAGAAGCGCAATTGGATGCCCAGGTCAAAACTTATGTTTGCAATGAAACAAATGAGAGGCTTATAGATGATTATGGATATATTGCTGAAATTGCTATTCCACGTTCAAAATTGACTATCACTTCCGGGCAAGTACTTGTCAATTTTTCTATTACAAAGCGGAATTCTTTAGATGCCATTTGTGATGTTGCATCTACAAGTACGGCACGTTGGATACCGGTGACTGGGTTATGATTCGGAGAATTTAATATTGAATAATTAATTATATAGAACACTACGATTATGAAAAGGAATTATTTGATTTATGCCTTATTGATGACTGTTTTTTTGAGCTCAAATGTGATTTCTGCTCAAAATTATTTTGGAGATTTTCCTGTGAAGGCAGATCCAAAGACGGTTGGAAATAAATTGAGCAGACGTTTAATGGAAACTAAACATCAACTGTATTTTGATAGAGGAATACATTATGCAGAGGTGTGTACATGGTACGGAGCTCTTCGTTTTGCAGAATTGACAAATAATAAAGATTTGATAAAGCTGTTAAGAAACCGTTTCGAATTATTGTTTCATCTGGAAAAAGAACTTCTACCTCCACCGATTCACGTAGACCAAAATATGTTTGGTTGCTTACCTCTAAGATTTTATAATATAACGAAAGATAAGCGTTATTTAGATCTGGGACTGCCCTATGCTGACACTCAATGGGAACTTCCTGCCAATGCGAATGAAGAGGAGCGTAAATGGGATAAAAAGGGATATTCTTGGCAAACTCGTCTTTGGATTGATGATATGTATATGATTACTATTGTGCAAT
>CAUHML010000273.1 GCA_959606905.1 uncultured Bacteroides sp.
GTTTCGTCAACAGGAACATTTGTGTCTTGTAAAGACTACGATGATGACATTGACGAGCTGACTTCGCGCGTGGATGGCGTTGAAGGTCAAATCAAAGACCTGGAAGCAAAAATCAATGCTGCCAACTGGATTACTTCTGTAACTCCTGCCACAGGCGGTTTCACTGTTGCTTTCAATGACGGTAGCAGCTACACCATTACCAACGGTAAGGACGGTGAAGCAGGTGCTGCAGGTACAGAATGGACTATCTCGGAAGATGGTTTTTGGGTATGCAACGGTGAGAAGACTACCGTTAAAGCTGTAGGCCAGGACGGCGCACAGGGTGAACCAGGCAAGGATGCTCAGCCTGAAGTGAAAAAGGAAAACGGCAAGTGGTATTTGTGGAACGGTACAGAATTTGAAGAATTTGCCGGTGCTACTCCTGCAACAAATGTTCCTTACTACTACGCTGATCCTACTGATCCTAACAACTACGTTATCATGGTTGTTTGTGACAAAGACGGTAAGAATGAAAAATCTGTTCGTCTGCCCTTGAACGAAGGATTGGCTCAGATTACTGTATTGGAAAACAATTTCAATATTGCTTATAGCATTGCTAAAGAAGGAACAGCATGGCCGAAATGGGAAGGTGGTTCTAAAGAAAAACCTGCCAAAGGTGAATATATGGTAGGACAATCCACCAGTTCTATTATAGTTCAGATATCTCCGGTTTCTTACGATTTATCAGGAAAAACCGTTAAGGCTGTAAACTCTAAAGGTGAAGAACTGCCTATCAAATTAGGAAAAGTAGTTCCTTTTACTGGAGTATTAAGCAGCAGAGCAGCTTCTACAACCGGATTGTATGAAATTCCTGTAGAAGGTATTACTGTTAATGATGAAATAGTTGAATCATACGGCAATAGCAATGCTGTAGCGTCATTGGTTGTTAACGAAAATGTTTACTCTCCATTCAATGGTGATTTTAAATTTAGTTTGGTGGATGCCCAAGATGTTAATATTCAATTCGGTAAATACCAGATTAATGAGCAAGGTGATACTTATCTCACATCATACGTGGATGCTAAGCCAGGTGAATCTGTAACAATTGTCCCTAAAAAAGAATTGGCAGGTCAACTATTCGATTCATACATCACAATGGATGATGATGCTCAAGCAAAAGCAGACTCTATCCGTTATGGCGTATCATTCGATGGCATGACTATCAATCTTAATGACAAGGCTGCAGGATATGTTAACTTTACAGTTCATTATATGAATGTTTTCGGTAAGGTTAAATCTCACGATGTAACCTTGAACTTTAATGAAAAAACTCCTGATGCAGAAGAAATTACTTCTATCGTAAGCAAGAAGCATGTTGTAACAGAAGTGACTGAAACTGCTGAACAAGCATTTATCTCTGACTTAAAGCCCTACTTCGATGCCATGGGTGCAGACAAACGTGTCGTTTGGAATGCTGAATATCGAGAAATGGTACTTGACCCCCAAGTAGAATGGGTATATGAAAATGCTGAAACAGGCAAGATAGAAACTGAAAATCTAACCGATCTTGTAAAGGATATCGCTACTGTTGACTCTGAAGGTAAAACAACAACTGAAGCAGCCCAAATAGCAGGTATCAAAGTTAACTTCAACACAAATTACGGTAGTCAATTAGCCAAAATCATTGAAAATGGTGGTGAGTTTACAGCTAAGGTAAATGTTGTTGCAGCTGTTAAAATTGGAACAGTCAATTATTTCAGAACAATTGCTGTTATTAACTTGCCGTTCACTATTGAAAAGCCAAGCGATGCAACATTGGCAGCAGCTTATACATTTAACCCGTCATACTATTTGAATAAGATTGTAACAGTTTATGCTAGTGAAATCACTAAAGCCAACATTTTCTCTGCTGGAACTGTAAGTGGATACAAAGCTATTGAAGATGATGCTGACAAGATTGCTGTTAGTGACAACGGTACTATCACATTAACTGAAAAAGGGGAAACTAACAAGGCTTATACGTTAACAGGTGGTAAGGTTACCTATGCAGGCGTACAGTTCCCGATTGCTGACTTCAAAGTTATGTTTGCTGAAAGCAAAAACTATACAACAGTTATGCCTGCTGGTATTTCTATCATCTCTGGTAGTGGTAACATAGTAACTGTGAAATATGGTAAAGCTGCTGATAAGAATGACAAGAACATCTATTACCGTGTAGATAACATTTCTGGAACACAAGATGATATTCAAAATGTAGTTTGCGAAGTCGAAGCTAAATATACCCAATATTTGACAGCAAATATAAACGGTAAAGATATTAAACTTACAGCAAATGCTGGTGATGCAAACAAAGTATCTGTAGCAACCCCAGTCAAAGTGAAATTGACTATCACTACTTCAACAAATGAAAAAGTAGAAGACACCATTACTGTAAACCTGACTCCCTATCCGGCACAGTAATCAAAGTCTAAACACACAGAGATAAGGATTTAATATCCTCCTCTCTGTAGAACTACTCCCAAGCAGAGAGAGAATTATTTTGAGTTATTCAACTCTCATTCTCTCTCTGCTTTTTTATTTATGCCAAACAATCAGTACTATGTCCAATAATTTTTATCAGGCATTCAATAGCATCAGCGATTCGATGACAAAAACCGTTCCTAAAGAAATCAAAATGACAAATGAGGTCGTATTTACAGAATCCATTCCATTGATTTACAAAGATACTTATCACACCTACCGACATTACCGCAATATTGAAATAAACCACCTATGGCAATACTCTATCTCTCCTATTACATTTATAGTATTTTGTCTTTCAGCCTATGGTTATCTACCTGTATAGATATGCTATCAATGTTACTATTTTCTACCAAAGACATCTCCGAAGATACGCTGAACACTTATTGGAAGCTTACTAGTTGTGGTGCTATTTTTATCTCTCACATAGGTGCTGCACTCTCTGTTTTATGGATTTAATGGTCGAAGATTCAAAGGCATGGTTTGAAATTTATGAAGTTGCCATTGCTGCTTATGAAGAAAATGACAAGTACCTGAACAAAATAGAAAATAATAATAACGAGGACAAAATAGGTGCTTTCCAATTTCAACAATTAGAAGGTTTCGAGACCAAGTTAACTGAAAAGATATTCGACTTGCCTATCCTCAATGCCCAAGGCGGGACTTATTCATCTTCTAAAATCAGTTGTGTTATTGGACAAGTAATGCTATCCGTTTGGGGAACTTGCCACATTTAGAATAAATACGACCAAACGCCCAAGGTTAGAGCTAATACTTACTGAAGCACGGAATAACAATGAATACACTTATATTACATTTGCTGGTATTATTGTAATCATATCTCTATCTCTACAAGTTCATCACTTCCTGTTCAAAAGTTTCCTTGTTTCCTATCGCCTTATTACGCAT
>CAUHML010000274.1 GCA_959606905.1 uncultured Bacteroides sp.
ACAATGCCAAGATAGAGCGGATAAAGGATGCATTGATAAATATTATAGGACATAACAGGACAAGCGGTGATCTGGGGATTCCCGATTTTACTTCGGAGTTTCAATTCAGCAATGGCGCTTTCTCTGTGGCAGACAGCGGTTTTACGGTGGATATGGCGGCATTGGACAGAAGGCTGACGCCCCAACCCCATGATAACATGTATTCGGATATGTATGAGTACAGTTTCAGGAAAGTATTATGATACAACATCAGAAGGAGGTAATTAAATGCGTATTGGTTCGGGAGTGCAAAGTGCATCGGAAGTATTTGGAAAGCAGCAAAATAATAGCAAAACATATGTTGCCGAAAATGAGGCATTTTCTCAGACATCAGTGAAGGTGTATTTAAAGACGGATGATATGTTGTTTTCAGGTGGAAATGGAACAGGTCTTTCGTTTTATATTAAATACGCAGAAGAGTCAACAGAGGATAATCCTGTAGTGATAGCCAAAGGAGTTGACGAAAATGGAAAAGAATTTGAAGAAAAAATTAATATTAACGATATTGATTTGAGAAATGCTTCTTATGTTGAAATGAGTGCTTTGGAGGCATATTATGATGTTGATAGGGGTAATGGTCTCAGCTCTTTTCCAGAAGAAACTGGTCACATGGGATTAAATGAAAGATGCGACCTTATATCCAGCTTTGAAAAGGTTATTCGGGATATGAATAAATTAGGAAGGTATGATTTGCAGATGTTTTATATGCGAAATATGAATACTTATCTAAATGCAAACAGTAAGCATAAATAGTGCTTAGTTATTTGAATATAGTAGAAAATATTGATATAAAGGAGGTTATAGCTATGCAGATTAGTGGATATTCCAGTGCCGCAATGTTGGCATATCGTTCTTCTGGTATGAAGCAAAAAGCAGGCACAGTGAAAATGCAGGATTTTTCTCAGATGGTACAGAACACAAGCGCACAGGCAACAAGCCAAACAGATAAGACAGCGGCGACAAAAGAAGTCTCCGAAGTTGATGAGATGGCAGCGTTCAAGCAGGAAATCTATGAGGAACTGGCTGAAATTGATAAAATGAACTCCTCGGCTATTTTGTCCTATTCTGTACATATCACAGAAGATGGATTCAAAAGAATGAAGGAAGATCCCGCCTATCGCAAAGAAATTATGGATTGGCTTCGTGCAGATGCAAGAGCTTCTCATGGGGTTCCATTTGGTGTCCATGTTACAACAACAATTACAGGAGCTGGAGCAACTTGCTACGGGGCAAATGTTTACCATGATGATAGTGCAGCAACCAAAGCCGCTAAAAAGGATTTGGCTGATAAGAAGGCAAAAGGTTCATTTTATCATTCAGATCGCACCTATGCTGACCGTAGAGCCGCACAGCGCAAGAGGGACAGCGAGTATGTGGCAAGTGAACGCCAAAAGCGGGAACTCATGCAGAAGATGACACTGGAAAAGAGTATTGACCAAAAGGCACAGCGACAATTACTCGATCAGAAGGCTCTTGCACAGAATGTAGTTGACCAGAAGTATGTTCAAGATTACTTGCTGGGAATGCAAGAAAGTAAAAGCTGGAACATTTGAGTATAAATAAATTCATTTATACTTTTATGTAATAATTATGGAAAGATAAAGATATGTATACAAGTATGAAACTAATAGTATGAACAGACAATGATATTCTGTATTTTAGAAATATAATATTTTTTGGAACAGACAGAGAAAAAATCGGAATCTTGCAGACAAGCAGATTGCACTGACAAAAGGCGGAACATTAAATTTAACTATTTTAACATTAGATGGTTATGGTGTTCAAATTCAGAGTCGGGGTGTTAATGTATTGCTGAATACCAGTATCGGTTGGAAATATGAAATGACTCCGGCAGAATTTCCAAGAAAAATTTTATTCCATTTACCGGAATGAATATAACGCAGTAAAGAATGGAGGGATTATAAATATGGTAAATATGGTAAATACCGCTGTAAATAACAATATTTATGCAGGAAGAAAACCTGGTTCAAAATATAACCAGTCACATACTTTTCAACAAAAGGAAGTATTAGAGGTACCGGATGGTGCAGCAGTTAACAAATATGCAAATGTTCAAGAAATCTATGAGGCATTAAAATATAATGCGTCATATAGAGTAGATAAACAGGAGCAGGATGAAATTGCTGAGAAAGAAATTCAAAATGAAGAACCAGAAATAAGCAATGATTCCAGTGAAAAAATGACAGCATGGTACCAGGGTGTTCCTTTGAAAGAATGGGCATTAACGGATCCTAAATACACGGATTCAGAAACGGGAATTTCATGGTATATTAGAGACGGAAAATATCCGTATATGGTAGGTGAGGATGCAGAAAAGTTCCGAAAACTTTGTGAAGAATCCGGGGAGTTCCCTCTAAAGAAATTTGGGGAAATGACGGGATTAATACAGAAATTAGATGACAATACAGTAGCGTATGTGGGTGATAACGGAATTGCAGTTAAATCGAAAGATGGGAAAGAGATGTTTGTGGATACATCAGGCTTGTCATATGATATTCTTATGGATATGTTCAGAAATTTGCCTAGAAATGGGAATTTTTTCAGCAATAAGTATTGGTCAGATAATATACAGAAAGCACAGGCTCGGAGCTGATGATACGTTATATTGCAAGAGTGTGTATGCTTGGACTCCGATAGGAGAAAGCAGATTGGTTCTGATTGACAGAAGAATCATATGGTTTTAGGATTGATTTTTTCAATCATAGGATTTATGGAGCGCAAGTAAAATGACTTTGGGGTTGTAAACGAGTGTGATGATATGGGGCTGGGAGAACAAGTTATTTTATCCGATAAAAAAAGCAATATAACGATGCAATCAAGGCTTATGAGCATACCGGTAACGGTGTAAGCTGGTCGCAGTTTGAATGGAAAACTTACGATACGCAGATGACCGTTACATTTGAGGATTCGGTGAAAGTTGAAGGCATTTCAAAAGGAATGAATGTGATAAATGGGTAGATGCAATGGTAAATAGGAGGGACATGGTCTGCCGAAAGCATTGGATGACCTATTAAATAATTCGGGAGGGAATCTGACCTATCAGGATTACGCAAGCGATATCCGGGAAATTTTAGCATATAAACAGACTCAGCACAAAGATATTATGTCTGGGTTAAATGTACAGTTTGTCATGGCAGACGGTACAATTCAGATAAAATGATTGGAGGAACAGAAGTATGCACATTGGTTCTGGTCTAAATACGGTATCTTCAATGTACCGCCAACAAAAAGGCAATAATATGAAAGCCCCTGTATCTGCGGAAAAGACATTTTATACGGCTGAAACACCAAAGGTATACCAGATATTC
>CAUHML010000275.1 GCA_959606905.1 uncultured Bacteroides sp.
CCTGAATCTCCTTTCTTGTCTATTTCGTAAGGATCGATATGGATGAAAGAGGATGCGGGAAGTGAAGGCAACAGTTCTATTGTGCCTTTCAGGGAGTCGGTATGATGTATTTCTACGGATGTACTTAATCCGATTTGTTTGGCATAAATGTCTACATTCTCCAGCGCACTCTTTTCTAAATCAAAGAATACAAACCTTTTTGCTTGCTTCTCTAATACATTCATTGCCAGGGCAGGAGAACCCAGATAATTTCCTTTTGCCATTTCTGTACTTTCCAGTTGGTAATAAATGGAATCTTTTAGAGATTTGTCATCATCTGCTTTCTCCAGGAAATGATAGATACCATATTGCTGCTCCGGAGTTTGCGTCATGGAGTAGATGGCACATGCGGAATTGGTTTCTACATATACTTGTGGGGCTTCATTTCTAAGAACTTCACAGAGTATCAGATGTTTCAGTACATCGGGTTGTTTTGCGAAATGAGTGTAAGTTGCCATGTGGATACATCTTAATATTTATAGAACATAAAAGAACTGCAACCGCTATCCTTTTTAGGCATTCATTAATTCATGAATTTCATGAATATGCAGGTGCAAATGACTTAGATAACCTTCTATCATGTCTTGTAGCGTAACCCTTGTTCCTTCAAAGTCACACCAGTAGCTATCCAGTTTTGTCTGATCTACAGATTTTATAACCTGAATGATATGCAGGTTAAAAAACTTCCATAGTTGAATCAGGTTATTCCAATCTTCATTTTGGTAATCTTGTAATGCTATCCACAGATCATTATCCTGACGGTAATCGGGAAAGAAAAGCAAATCTTTACTGTATTGCAATCTGACCATGCGTTGGTGATTGTTTGATGCCGAATCAATCAAATGTCCGAGAATCTGTTTGATAGTACGATTTTGTTTATTACGTTTCAACGTGATCGTATCATTTTGTAGCCCGGTTAGTATTTTCTCTTCAGTTTCTATCACATGATAGATTCCTTCTGTTATTTTGGAAAAATCAACGTTTGACATACCATTCTTTTCCTTTAGGTGTTTATAGCAAAATTGCTAATAGTACAAATATAGATAAATGTATCGATATTTATAAATTAAACGGAACTTTTCAATTCTAATTTTATCCCTCTTTCTTAAACCACCTGTAAAACCATTTACCGACTTTCTCGTAATGTCGGGTTTCGGTATCAGTATATAGCTTGGAGAAGAAAGACGTATCCAACGGCTCTCCCGACTGGTTAGGATACAGCACGATGAAGCTATTGTTGGAGAAATATTTCCCGAGCTGTCTCGGTAACTTCTCAAAAGAACTGTCATACGAAAGAGTTCCCGGTCGTGCACTGATAATAACCAATAAATGATCGTAACTTACCTGTCCTGTCAATACCAGCAGGTCATTCCAGTCTTCTAAGAGAGAGAAATCGGTAAGCGTCTGTTTATGCCTTTTCTTTATCCACGCTTGTAGGCGGATGGTAGTCTTTTCATTGGCAAAGAAGTGTACGCGGCATCCAAGAGTGCTCCCCATGCGACAAAAGTGCTCCATCCAATGAGGAAAACCGGATTCATATTCGGCTTTAGGAGGGACGGCAACGACAATCCGTTTGATTGTATGGACCGGTATCAGAAATTTAGAGATAATTATTTCACAGTTTAATCCGTTCAATAAGTGTTCGGCAAGTATTCCAAAGTATGAATCTGTGATGTTTTTCTTGCGGTGCAGGCCGGTGATAATACTCGTAATCTCATTCTCCTTGACTGAATGGATAATACCGGAAGCTATATTCAAATCATACCGGGTGACCTTTTTGAGTGGTACATTTGCTTCCGTTGCTATCATTTCGGCTTTTTCCAGATAATGTTTGCTTCGAATTCGTAGATTATCAGAGTTATTATCGTCGTTGATGACATTTAATGCCAGGAGATTATCTTTCAATTTGGGGTCACGTATGACTAGAGAAAGATTCACCATGTCCTCGATAGTGTCCGGGTTGGCTATGGATATTAAAATCTTCTCTGTTTCTTTCGACGATTCATTTTCAGGTTGTGAATCATCCATCGCCATTTTTCTGGCTGCCCGTTCGGTAATCAGTGAACTCACTACGCAAGTAACCAAGATAAGCAAGACTGTTCCGTTTAGTACATCATCATTCAATAACCGTTCGCCGGTGGGCAGAATAATGTTGTATCCAACTAACACAGCCGCCAATGTGGCTGCCGCCTGTGCATTACTCAAACCATACATCAGATTTCGTTCAAGAACAGACATCTTATATATCTTTTGAGTGAGCCAGCAAGCAATCCATTTGCCTGTCAGCGCCATGGTTATCATCACGGCGGCAACTTTTAAGGCATCCCCCTCTCCGAAAATAACACGTAAGTTGATTAACATTCCCACTCCGATAAGGAAATAAGGAATAAAAAGTGCATTACCAACGAACTCTAAATGATCCATCAATGGAGAGACGTGGGGGATGAGCCGGTTAAGTACCAATCCTGCGAGGAAAGCTCCCAAGATACCTTCCATGCCAACAAGCTCCATCAACCCTGCTCCTAAAAAGACCATCGCAAGCACGAAAATAAATTGCATCACGTTGTCATTGTACCGGTGAAAGAACCAACGACCGATGCGCGGAAAGAAATAAATGATCAGTGCTCCTAGAAAGATTACTTTTACCACCAGCCAAATCCAAAACAATCCTCCGGTTTCTCCTTTGAACAATCCGCCTATAACAGCCAGTACCAGCAGTGTGAGTGTATCCGTTACGGCCGTTCCTCCTACGGCAATACTTACGCTACGACGGCGTGATATGCCGAAGCGGGTGACGATAGGGTAGGCCACGAGCGTATGGGAGGCATACATGCTGGCTAATAATACAGAGGTGATTACACCATATTTCAGATAAGATACATTTGCCACGAATCCAATCCCGATAGGAACGATAAAAGCCAGTAATCCCAGTACCAATGCTTTGTTTCGCGTTTCTTTGAAATCTCCCATATTCATTTCCAGACCAGCCAGGAACATGATGTAATAGAGTCCGACTTTCCCGAATAACTGAAAGCTGCTGTCTCGTGCCAGGATATTAAATCCATGTTCGCCAATAGCCAGTCCTGCCAAGATCATCCCGATAATATGAGGGATGCGCAGTTTATTCAATAATATCGGAGCAAACAATATAATTAGGAGTACAAGGAGAAATATCCATGTAGGGTCGGTAATAGGGAATGTTAAATCAAGGCCAATCCAATCCATAATTTGACGAGTTCGTGATATTTGTTCCGCAAAATAACCTAAAAAAATGCTTCTAAAAAAGCATTAGTTAATAAAATT
>CAUHML010000276.1 GCA_959606905.1 uncultured Bacteroides sp.
GGCGGTGGAAAATTTCGCACCAGACGCTCTCGACCGTGGCGCTGATAAGCTCAGCCTTGGAGTCATAATAGTTGTAGATCGAGCCGACCGAGACCCCGCATGCCGAGGCGACAGAACGGATACTGACCGCCGCCCAGCCCTTTTCCCGGATAAGCTCACGGCTGTTTTTTAAGATATCTTCCTTGGAGGTTACGATTGTATTCATGTGGTCACCCTCAATATGAACAATGTTCATTTTTATTATACTGCCCGTTCCCACTTTGTCAAGAGGATTTCATAAAAGGTTTATATTTTTGTGGTTATCCCTTTGAGCCATGTTCACGAATGGAAAATATGAATCAGCTGAAAGTTTACAAACCAAACACAAATTTACTGCATTGGCTACACGTAATGATCAGCAAGCGTCCTGGCACAGTTGAAAGCCCCGGGGGAATCCATCGGAGACGGCATCAAAAAAGAAGAAAAGCCCCGCTTTTCGGGGGGTATTTTCCGAAAAGCAGAGCTTTTATTTGCGTTATTTCGTTATACTGTTGAAAGGCTTAAAAAGTCGGAAGGAATTTTTTCATTACTCGAGCTCGGTAAGTCCAGATTCTTACTAAACAAATTTGTTTAGTAATGTTATTTGGAGATGTTCATTTTTCCATGAGATTGCCGTGGTAGATGTGGCTTGCTGATTTTTTAGTATCAGGATAGTATCACACAACCAGCGGAACCTCTGTGAGTATTATAATGCCATCTCCCCTTTTTTACAACCTACTTCTGATATTCTTATCTGCAATTTTTCTGTCAGAACTTCCTGTTCGTAATCCAAGCTCATGCGTTAAAAGTTACATTTAGGCGGTTGGCATCTGTCAACTTTGCTTCCAGAATTCTAACAAGCTCTTGTAATTCCATCTTGCTTTCCGCGTTAAGACCCAAACATTTTGCGATTCCTTCAGAATCGGTACTTATTCTCGTATCCAATGTTAAACTTAGACGTTTATCATGCTCTGTAAAATCATATGAATGGATATGTACAGGATCACCTAACCGTACACTATTAATCTCTCCAAAATTAAATTCACTTCTCATATGTTCATACAAGGGCTTTTGAATTATTAATACTAAATGCTTGTTTAAGTGCTCAAATGTTTCACTTTTATGATGCATTTGGATAAGAATTGTTTTCAATGTCATTTTCCAATTCATTCCAAATGGTTTTTTGCTTTTCAAATCGCTTGGGTCTACTTCTAAGCCACACTCGTCTAAAAAACGTTGTCTTTCTGGCCACACCGTACCAGTTGTATCCATGGTTTGCAATTCAATTCCTATAAAATCCTTCACCTTTTTATTTTTTGCTGAAACTAAAAAATAGTCAACATTTCCTCCTGGAATCTGAACTTCTGGAATCAAATACAATTCGTTACCCGGTTCATGCAATGTCAACAAATGAAGGCAATCCATAAATATCTGATTATGTTCCAAAAGTCGAAATGGGCAAATAATGATATCCTGTGTTTGATATTTCACAGAGCATGTTCCTATTTTAGTTTCCGGATTAGACTTTCTCATTTTTGTGCAAATTTTTCCCGTATATGGACACAACTGTCGCTCCATTGCACTTTTAAAATCATTCGTTTTGTCTTTGCAATTCAGGCCAAAAAATTCACTTATTTTACTCATGAATATCTCCCATTCCGTCCTACAAATCACTCATCCAGAACACCACACCGTTCTTTTGCAAGTTCGATATATTCTTCAGACATATCAATTCCTATCGATTGTCGATTCATTCTCATGGCAACGATATTGGTCGTTCCCGTACCGGAGAATGGATCCAGCACTGTTCCGTCCGGCGGACACGTTAAAACTATCGGAACCTTAACTAAATCTTCCGGATATGGTGCAAAGTGGAGTTTTCGTCCCTGTGTATCCTCTGGAACGATCTGCCACACATCAGAAATCATACTCCCTTTAGGATTATAAAATAAGAAATAAAAGCCTTTCTCTTCAAGTTCTTTTGCACGCCCACTTAGATTTGTAGTATTTCCATTAGTAACCCTTTGATTAGCCCCCTTAATGACCATTCTAAAGTCAGAGATTTCTCCTTTTTTCACGCGATCTAGCACCTCATCTAAGGCTTCAAAAGCATTTTTTCTCTGTTCATCTGTTAATTCAGTACTCAACTCGATTTTTCTTTTATAGCGCACACCCGTTACTCCTGTTGCACTAACAACAGCACCATTCTCTATTCGTGCTTTTCTCGGCTTTTTACGTACTGAGTCAGCATCATAGTAATATCCACTTTTCTTCTTAACAAAGTGGAACACCGGCTCATATTCGCAGCCCAAACTATCCTTAGACTGTGACATTGCACCTTTCATTTTATCCCATATAACCGTATTGCGAAGAATCCATTTTTGCTCGTCTTGCATTCGTATAGCAACCCGATATGGAATATTCAACAGTTGCTTATTTTTATAGCTATCACCAATATTAAGCCAAAATGAACCGGTTGGTTTTAACACTCTATAAATCTGTTCCGTTATTGCGAGTAGATTATTGATATATTCATCGAATGTAGGTTCCATCCCAATTCCGCCGCCCAAATATTGACGTTTCATATAATATGGAGGACTTGTTATCACGCAATCAATCGAACCATCCGAAAAATTTCTTAAAACATCCAGTGCGTCTCCACAAATGAACTTAGGTCTCATTATAGATTTATCCATCAATTCTCTCATCATCTTCAACAAGCTCCATGATTTCTCCAATAGAACATCTTAGTTCCTCACAAATTTTTGTAAGCACCTCAACTCTTACATCTTCATTTTTTCCTAACTTAGCCATAGCATTCGTACTTATTTTAGCTTGTTTACAAAGCTGAGACTTGTTGATTCCTTTATCAATCAATAGCTTCCACAGTCGATTATATGAAACATGCATTATTAGCCTCCACTCAAATCGAAGTTTTCTATTTTTAGTTATTATACTATACCATCTCTCAATTTTCAATTAAATATTGAGGATTTCAATATAGCATATATTCATCAATTGCTCCTCTCTTTTTTGCTCCCATATTTCAAAAACAAATTTTATCTACTTTTACCTATATGTACAGCCCCCGCCAACATCCGCTGGCGGGGGTCTACTATACTTACAGCTCTACGTTGTTCTGCCTGTTCTTCTTCTGGCTCCTATCTGTGGTCTGCTCCTGCTCCCTCATAAGCCCAATGACCTGCTGCATCTTTTCGGCACCGAAATAGTTCCATACTCGCCTGAAATCACGTTTCATCGCATAGAACTGAGAGTTTTCAGCCTCCACCTCTTTCAGCCGCTGGCTTAGATGATGGGTAGCT
>CAUHML010000277.1 GCA_959606905.1 uncultured Bacteroides sp.
CCAGGCTTATAGTGTCTTTGGCAACCGGTAGCTGTATTTTATATTTTTTGTATAAGGTCTCCTGTGAAAAATCTCTTTTCACATTATTTAAATAAACAGAGAGCCAGATTAAATACCTGAGTATAAAATCTCTTCTGATGTTTAATTGATTTGAATGTTCGTAAGCTATATCACTTACTCAATCCATTTTACCCAGAGTCATAAAATAGAGTGTCTGTTGATCTCATTTTCATATTCCTTTCAGACTGAAGTGCATTTTCATCACCCGATGTGAAAGAACTGAAGTGATGTTTGCCATAGATTGCGAGATGCCCTGTCTCATTGACTATCTTGGTGCACCTTTATACCTGTTATACCAGATCAAAAATCACGCAATCCATACAACAAAACCAGATTTGCAATTCGTGTCACAAAATATGTCGATATTTTTCTAAGAAGAAGATGCCATGTGAAGCCAAACGAACACTTGCGGAGGCCTTCACAAACCAAGGGTTGTTATTTAATTATCTGTTTTATAAGTAATTTATTTAGAGTATAAACAAGGAAAGATTTGCAAGATAACTCAGTGGGCGTGGTGAAAATAAGTGTTTACCCGCCATCAGGCTGAGCATAATTCTCATCATGAAATATGTTTCCTGGTTTGTGGCTTGTAGCTGGTCACTCCTGAAGTCTCTCTGGAGAGGCTTGTTGATGTTGGTGTTTTCAGGATGATGTTTCACTTAGCTTGTTTGCCGAATAGCCCGGCGAACAGCTGTGATTGAGGAAGGTTTAAGTCGCAGTGACCAAAGCCATATTTACCAACGGATGCAGATGAAAAAATCATCTCCTGCTTTCCCCCATATCTCCAGGATAAAAAGGAATGTAACAATCTCATGAACTAAACTGACGAACCAGCCAGGAATAATCGCTAGGGACCTAAGAATTAGCCTGATAATAGCTACTAAGAAATTACTGCGTTCCATGAAATAGCCATTTTGTGGCAAATGGAGTTGTCTAATAATGTCATATGTGAGACGGATAGTTGAACGAATATTAAATTTTGCTGAATTTTTTATGTTGATTTTACTTGTTACAGAACATATCACATGATATATAGATAAGATTAGTTGCATTAATGATGAGGGTTATTATTAGATTCGTATCCGATTGATAAATATATAAAGGTACATAGCATGCAAGAGCATAGCGTTTGTATGGCAACGTTATTATAAGTAACTGTTGCTACTCCATTTAAGTTCACTCAGAAGAACTGGTCCACTTACGTTAGTTATTAAGCAAACGTTCGCTTTTATAAACATAATCAGGATAAAAATGTTGGATTATTGCTAACCCAGCACAGCTAGTGCGCGTCTGTAATTATAAGGGAAAAACGATGAAGAATAAGGCTGATAACAAAAAAAGGAACTTCCTGACCCATAGTGAAATCGAATCACTCCTTAAAGCAGCAAATACCGGGCCTCATGCAGCACGTAATTATTGTCTGACTTTGCTTTGTTTTATTCATGGTTTCCGGGCGAGTGAAATTTGTCGATTGAGGATTTCGGATATTGATCTTAAGGCAAAGTGTATATATATCCATCGATTAAAAAAAGGCTTTTCAACAACGCACCCGCTATTGAACAAAGAAGTTCAGGCTTTAAAAAACTGGTTGAGTATCCGTACTTCGTACCCGCATGCTGAGAGCGAATGGGTATTTTTATCGCGTAAGGGAAATCCGCTTTCTCGGCAACAGTTTTACCATATTATCTCGACTTCCGGTGGTAATGCCGGGTTGTCACTGGAGATTCATCCGCACATGTTACGCCATTCGTGTGGTTTTGCTTTGGCGAATATGGGAATAGATACGCGACTTATCCAGGATTATCTTGGGCATCGCAATATTCGTCATACTGTCTGGTATACCGCCAGCAATGCAGGGCGTTTTTACGGCATCTGGGATAGAGCCAGAGGACGACAGCGTCACGCTGTTTTATAGAGATAGTTGAGATACCAGGGATGGTGTTAAAAACTACATTATTCTTACGATATATCAAAAATGATTAACCATTTATTAATTGATGTTATTGTAAGTGTGATTATTAATTTTCATAATAAACATTAAGTTAACCATATCCATACAAAATACAATGGTTTATGTTCTTAAAAATAAATAAACAAAATCATTCATAAATTTACACATCACTTAAATTCTCCTGTTTCCGCACTTTTTTCTTTATTTTTTAAGCAACTGGAAGTTAATCCACTGCAATCTATTGTTATATTGAATCAAATCAATGAAAATAGATGTTATCACATCAGTGATATTTTATTTTTGTATGATATTTAATGTAATTGACTGATAGCCACATCACTTCGTGTGTGGTTATCTTTTTATCTATTGGGCTAATTTTGACCGATTGAGGTTTCCTATAGGTATTCATTCAAATATATCTCAGTCAGGAGTACTACTATTGTGAGTAAACGTCGTTATCTTACCGGTAAAGAAGTTCAGGCCATGATGCAGGCGGTTTGTTACGGGGCAACGGGAGCCAGAGATTATTGTCTTATTCTGTTGGCATATCGGCATGGGATGCGTATTAGTGAACTGCTTGATCTGCATTATCAGGATCTTGACCTTAATGAAGGTCGAATAAATATTCGCCGACTGAAGAACGGATTTTCTACCGTTCACCCGTTACGTTTTGATGAGCGTGAAGCCGTGGAACGCTGGACCCAGGAACGTGCTAACTGGAAAGGCGCTGACCGGACCGACGCTATATTTATTTCTCGCCGTGGGAGTCGGCTTTCTCGCCAGCAGGCCTATCGCATTATTCGCGATGCCGGTATTGAAGCTGGAACCGTAACGCAGACTCATCCTCATATGTTAAGGCATGCTTGCGGTTATGAACTGGCGGAGCGTGGTGCAGATACTCGTTTAATTCAGGATTATCTCGGGCATCGAAATATTCGCCATACTGTACGTTATACCGCCAGTAATGCTGCTCGTTTTGCCGGATTATGGGAAAGAAATAATCTCATAAACGAAAAATTAAAAAGAGAAGAGGTTTGATTTAACTCATTGATAATAAAGTTAAAAAACAAATAAATACAAGACAATTGGGGCCAAACTGTCCATATCATAAATAAGTTACGTATTTTTTCTCAAGCATAAAAATATTAAAAAACGACAAAAAGCATCTAACTGTTTGATATGTAAATTATTTCTCTTGTAAATTAATTTCACATCACCTCCGCTATATGTAAAGCTAACGTTTCTGTGGCTCGACGCATCTTCCTCATTCTTCTCTCCAAAAACCACCTCATGCAATATAAAAATC
>CAUHML010000278.1 GCA_959606905.1 uncultured Bacteroides sp.
CGAATACTAATAAAATAATCTTTTTCATATATGTATCTTTTATGTTATTGTTTGAATATGAAACAAATATAATAACTGTTTTGTTGAGAGGACTTTATCTTATTTTTTAGGTTAAAACTCTTCCTTGTCATATTCTTTCTAGTCTGTTTTATTTGGCTTGAGTTTGCAAGTATAGCATTATTTTCTGTCTTTCTATCTTTTAAAAAAGATTTTTTCTTCCGGGGGCTATGTGAACTTCTATTTATTTTTTTCTCTATAGAGTTTCTTTTCTACTGCCACTGCTGCCACCTTTTGTCTGGAATGCTCATAAATAAAGGCTTTGAGGGGTGATGGCAGCAGAATATTTGAAGGGATGGAAAATGTTACTGCCACCATTTTAGGATATTCTTTTTGATAATAGTAATTGCAGGAAGATTGTCAACCCGGCAAAGAAATAACTCTTGAAAGAGTCAACTGATATTATAACTAAGTATTATCTCTGTCAACCATCCGTACAAGTAAGATGAAAGAGTAGTCAACCTAAAGCGTTAAACTACACTGCATTCATTCTACATGCCGAGTTGTTTCAGACTGTTCCATTAAGTTGAAACCGAAACATCATGCGGTTGAATGTATCAGAAGATAAGCATGTATTGTTCGGAAGTTCCTTATCTTTTTTCAAAAGGAGCGGAAGAATTCCTCTAAATATATGTTCCTTTTTGTGGGAATAATTCGAGTCTTGATGAGAAAAGTATTATAAGAGGTGGTGGCAGCCTTTTGGGTATCTAAAAAATACTGCTGCCACCACCTCTATAAGATGCTTATATCTAGATTGTTACTTCTGATAAAAGCTCAGTAGTGGTAGCAGAAATGAAAAACTCTGTTGGAGAAAGAGGGCAAAGTCTCAGTTTGTAGATGTATTCTTCATCATCGGCATCAATCTTTTTTTTTGCCGAATTCCGGATCAATCTTTAATAGTGCCGTCACCCCAAAGGTTACAGCGCAACATATCATAATCCAGATAAAGAAATGGTTGTATCCCATCTGGTCCTGAAGCCAACCGGCGGCCATTCCGGGAATCATCATGCCTAATGCCATAAATGCGGTACAAATGGCATAATGTGCCGTTTTATGTTCTCCGTCCGCAAAATAAATAAGATAAAGCATATAAGCTGTGAAACCGAATCCGTAACCGAATTGCTCTATAAAAATGCAAATATTGATAAGGTATAGGGAATCGGGTTGGACATAACTGAGGTAAACATAGACTAAATCAGGTAAGGAAATAGCCCATACCATCGGCCACAACCATTGTTTTAAACCGTTACGGGCTACGGCTATTCCTCCTAAAATACCTCCAAGGGTAAGCCCGATGATGCCGACTGTTCCTTGTACGAAACCTATCTCCTCAGTGGTGAGCCCCAAACCACCTTCTTCAATAGGATCTATAAAGAAAGGAATACACATTTTTGCCAGTTGTGCTTCCGGTAAACGGTAGAGTAACATAAAGAGAATAGCAATACTTGCCTGCTTTTTCTGAAAGAAACTGGCAAAAGTGCCAAAAAATTCTTTGAGTAGGGTAGAAGCGGAAACTTCTTTGGCTGCATGGTCTGAATCCGGATGGGGAAGAATAAACTTATGATAGATCCACACTCCCAGGAAAAGCCCGGCCAATACAAAAAAGGTGATGGACCAGGCGTAAGGTATATTGTCTGTTACAATTTCCAGTCTTCCTGCAAGCATGATAAGCAACCCTTGTCCTGCAATAGTCGCAATGCGATAGAAAGTACTGCGGATTCCTACAAATAAAGCTTGCTGGTGCGAGTCCAGTGCCAGCATGTAAAAACCATCGGCAGCAATGTCATGCGTGGCAGAGCTGAATGCCAACAACCAGAAAATTGCCAACGTAAGTTGGAAAAAGTGTTCGGTGGGGATGGTGAAGGCTATGCCTGCCAGTCCCGCACCCATTAAGAGTTGCATAGTGACGATCCACCAGCGTTTCGTTTTGATAAGGTCTATGAAAGGACTCCACAAAGGTTTGATAACCCAGGGCAGATTAAGCCAGCCGGTATAAAAAGCCAGTTCGGTATTGCTGATTCCTAATCTTTTATACATAATGACTGAAATAGTCATCACTGCCACGTAGGGCAGCCCTTGTGCAAAGTATAGCGTGGGTATCCATGCCCACGGTGAAGTATGTTTGTTTTTCATTATTCCTTTTTCATTTTAAAGATTCCGGATGGAAATCCTATCCGGCGCATGGCTTGGTGGATCGGTTAATAGAAACGGCGGATATCTGCACCTTTATAATAATGCAATAGAATTTCGTCGTAGGTATATCCCCGTTCCCCCATTACGGCAGCCCCGATTTGGCACAGGCCTACTCCATGTCCCCAACCGGCACCCGTTAGCAGAAACCATTCGGGGACGCCGTTTTTCAATTCTCCCTTATCTACTACAAAGGCTGAACTGAATAGGTGGGACGAAGACAGGGTACGACGTATCTCCAATTCTTTTCCGATAGTCAATGTTTTCAAAGAACCTACAATTTTCAGTTTGCAGATACGTCCGGACTTGCCACGTTGGATGGGAATCAGGTCGATGATGTCTCCATAATCTGATTTTGTATTTTGACGGATCAGTTCGGCTAGCTCTGACTGGGAATAACGCACTTTCCAACGATAGAAATCTGTGGTTTCCTGATCGTAATTGTTCAGTATTTGTGAAATTACTTTTTTATCGTGGGTATCACAGAACGAAACGGGAGAAGTACGTATCCAACGTTCTGCCTCTTCTTCTTTAGTCAGATCGGGTAACGGACGGTTTTCTTCTTCTTCCGTATCACGGATGGTAGACAAATAGGGATAATTCTTATCTTCCCAGCAATAGCCGAATTCCTCACTTGCACCTCCGCAACATTTAGAGAAACGAGCATCGCAGATGCCGCGTTCATACATTAGTAATTGCCCTCGGGTTGCCTGTACTGCTTCAGTTACGGCAGCACTGGATGCCTTGGTTATTCCCTGATAACGTTGGCAATGATCATCTGCACAAACGTCGAATATGGTGTGGTCTTCCCGGTCGTACCAACGGATATATTCGGTATCGGTCTTGATAAAGGAAAAGAAACCTTCATTTTTGCCACTTAAAGCTTTGCGTTTCTCTATTTGAGCAAACAGCCAGCTGCGTGATACCACGGCATGTGCTTTCAGAAACTCTAAAGAGGAGGTGGCGTTCATCTCCGAAGAGATGACGCTTATCAAATAGTCTTCGGCGGGAAGAATATTGATAGCGGTGATTTTGCCTTCGTCCACCAC
>CAUHML010000279.1 GCA_959606905.1 uncultured Bacteroides sp.
AGAGTAGCTGACTACGGATCAGCCGGTTACAGGTTTGAATCCTGTCGCGATCACTGAAATCCTCTGCATATTATGTGGAGGATTTTATTTTTTTGCCCATTTCATCGAAGAAAATGTATCTTCAATCCTGGAAAAATCACCCTTCACATTACTCTATCCATCGTGATAGAATTAAAGTGAAGGGTGATTCATTTATATACCGCAACAAGAATCGGTTTTCCTTGTATTAGCATTTAATATTTAACTCGTTCAAGACCTTACGTATCGCTTCAAACGTAGTAATTCGAGTAGGAACCAATGGCAAACGAAGTTTATTTTCAATCATTCCCATTGCGTTCAACATAGATTTTACTCCTGCAGGATTCCCGTCTACAAATAACAGGTTAAATAATTCCGTAAATTTGTGATGAATAGTCAGTGCATTAGCAAAGTCTCCTTGTAGTGCCAAACGCGTCATACGACTGAATTCGCGAGGAAAAGCGTTGCCAATTACTGAAATTACGCCAACAGCTCCTAATGTAATCAAGGGAAACGTGATACCATCGTCTCCGGAGATAACATTAAAATTTTCCGGTTTATTTTTTATGATATCATCCATTTGTGTAATATTACCGGATGCTTCCTTAATGGCAATAACATTATTGAAGTCACGTGCAATGCGCAAAGTAGTCTCGGCGGTCATATTTACTCCTGTACGTCCCGGAACATTATACAATACAATAGGAAGTTCCGTTGCTTCCGCAATCGCTTTATAATGTTGATAAATACCTTCTTGGGAAGGTTTATTATAATATGGCACAACAGACAATATAGCGTCAACTCCTGTAAAATCATCGTTTTTCAGAGTTTCTACAATGGCGCGAGTATTATTACCACCTACCCCCAACAGAATAGGAATTCTTCCGTTAACGCGGTCGATTACCATTTTTTTTATGGTTTTCTTTTCTTCTTCAGTAAGAGTCGGTGTTTCGGCCGTAGTTCCCAGCACACACAAGAAATCCGCATTATTCTGCAAGAGATAGTCTACCATGCGCATCAGCGCGTCATAGTCAACGCTCTCATCCTCTTTGAAAGGAGTAATCAGTGCTACCCCCATTCCTTTCAATTTAGTCTGTATCATGAGTTTTAATTATAATCTCTAATTTATTTAGCCGCAAAAGTACGAATATTTTTCTTATCTTACGATATAAGTTTCAGAAATTCGTCCTCGCTTAGTATGGTTATTCCTAGTTTTTTTGCTTTTTCCAGCTTTGCAGGTCCCATATTCTCTCCAGCAAGTATAAAACTAGTCTTTGCAGAGATGCTTCCCACGTTCTTTCCACCATTCTTCTCAATGAGCTCTTTATATTCATCACGCGAATGATGAGTAAATACGCCGCTGATAACGATAGATTGTCCGGCAAGTTTATCCGTATATTCGCTTAAGTCCTCCTCGGTACGATAAAGTTGTAATCCTGCAGCCTTCAATCTGTTAATTAGCTCACAATTTGACTCATTAGCAAAATATGAAAGGATACTTTGAGCTATTTTTTCGCCGATTTCATCGATACTTATCAATGTTTCAAGATCCGCCTGCTGCAATTCATCTATATTCTCAAATGACTTGGCAATTTTCTTCGCTACTGTTTCACCCACAAAACGAATTCCCAAAGCAAAGATCACACGTTCAAAAGGAACGGCTTTACTTTGAGCAATTCCTGTTATGATATTCTCAGCAGATTTCTCACCCATACGGTCCAGTCCTTTAATATTTTCAACTGACAGATCATATAAATCAGCCGTATTGTGAATCAATCCCAATCGATAGAACATATCCACTGTTTCCGGCCCTAATCCATCAATATTCATGGCTTTCCGACTAATAAAGTGCTCTATTTTACCCTTAATCTGAGGAGGGCATGCTGTTTCATTAGGGCAATAGTGGGCAGCTTCACCTTCATATCTCACCAATTTGCTATTACATTCAGGACAATTAGTAATAAATCTGACCTTTTCACCTAACATAAAACTACGCGCGTCCTTATCCACTCCGGTAATTTTAGGAATGATTTCCCCACCTTTTTCTACATATACCATGTCTCCGATGTGCAAATCAAGCCCCTCAATAATATCTGCATTGTGCAATGACGCACGTTTCACGACAGTTCCCGAAAGTTGGACCGGATCTAAATTGGCTACAGGTGTGACTGCTCCCGTTCGACCAACCTGATAAGTAACTTTATTTAGACGAGTCAGCGCCCGTTCCGCTTGAAATTTATAGGCAATTGCCCACCTGGGAGATTTTGCTGTGAAACCCAGATTCTTTTGCTGTCTAAGACTATTTACCTTTAAAACAATACCATCAGTCGCAACAGGTAAATTTTTCCGTTCAACATCCCAATAATTGATAAATTCAAAGACTTCTTCCAGTGTTTTGCATTTACGTGTCAGATCAGAAATCTTAAATCCCCATTTTGCTGCTTCCTGAAGATTCTCATAATGCCCGTCGCAAGGCAAATTATCGCCCAACAAATAATACAAATACGCATCCAACTTACGAGAAGCTACAATCGCTGAATTTTGAAGTTTCAATGTTCCGGACGCCGCATTTCTTGGATTGGCAAAAAGAGGTTCTTCGCGAGCTTCTTTTTCACGGTTCAGCTCCTCGAACACTTCCCATGGCATAAGAATCTCTCCACGAATCTCAAAAGAAGAAGGATAATTATCACCATGCAATACAAGTGGAATAGAACGGATTGTCTTTACATTATCTGTCACATCGTCACCTTTTTCTCCGTCACCACGAGTGACGGCACGAACTAACTTTCCGTCTTCGTAAGTTAACGAAATGGATGTTCCGTCGTATTTCATCTCACAGCAAATCTCAAAATCTTCATTCAATGCTTTGCGAACCCGATCATAAAAATCTGTCACTTCAGCTTCCGAATAAGTATTTGCCAAAGATAACATAGGATATTTATGTGCTACCTGCGTAAAATTCTTATTTATATCACTACCTACACGCATTGTAGGCGAATTTTCATCTTTATATTCCGGGTGAGCCTGCTCCAAGTCCTGAAGTTCACGTATCTTCTCGTCAAACTCCTTGTCGGATATTTCGGGAGCATTCAACACGTAGTAATTATAGTTATGTCGATGAAGTTCGGCACGTAATCCTTCTATTTTCTCTTTTATATCCATAATTCTTAGATTGTTTAAGGCAAAAATACAGATTTCTCTTTGAATATTTGTACTTTTGCGAAAAATTAAAGATTATGCGTATTGATATTAT
>CAUHML010000280.1 GCA_959606905.1 uncultured Bacteroides sp.
CGTGGGATTTTGGTGCGCTCGAGGGAACTCGAATCCCTGGCCCTCTGATTAAAAGAGCCCACCGGGCAGAACACTCTGATTTTAGAAGTTTTGAGTTTACGTCGTTTTTGCGCAAAGCATCGTGATTTTCTGCCCGGCAATTTCTGCACCCTTTGTCGTATTTTGCAAATCAGAGTACCCATTGCATCCCTTGAAACCGTGCAAAAACAGTGCAGAAACCGTGCACTTACTCTGGGACAAATAAAAAATGATAATTTTAACCGCCGACTTGATGGCGGTTTGAGTGACCACAAAGGTAAATTTGATACATGGAAAGAAGAATACCCACTCGTCTGAGGAGTTCTCAGGGGAGTGGGCATTTTGTGTAATAGCTTGTATAGGCAAAAAGAAAACAGCCCCATCATCTAATAGAACTGTTTCCTCAAGCCTAGGTTAATCAGATTCTTTTACAGCCTTCGTAAAATCGATAAAAGGAATGTTATAACTTCCATATCGAGACCAATTTGTTGAACTTGCAACGATAGGTCTTAAATAACTCAACAACAGTGAAGGGGCATTTTTACTCAGAAGACTTTCAAGCACTTCATCACTGAATTGACTTCCGGACCAATCAAACGTTGCTTGTTCCGATGCTTCGAGATAAAATGGATCTTTTTCTGTCTTTCCACCTAAAGTTATAGTTAAGATCACTTCAGCCTTTGATTTTCCTTCATAAGGCTTTACGTCCGTGCTCAGATTTATACGCAACTGAATTTCAGATTCTTCACAAAAAGACTGATTCGTTTCATATTCTAAGTGCACCAACTCTGGATTAGAAAATCTGAAACCACTTTTCTTACTGTTCAAATCCATCTTTGCACCACTTTCTTTAACCAGCCAGCAGCATTTCGTCATCTCGGCTGACGGCAGATTCTACAGATGAAACTGTCGCCGAGAAAGAATCTACTGCAGTTAAACTTTGCTGCTCAAACGAATCACTTGTGTCCAAACAAATAAAGTTCATTTGAGATCGAAAAGAATGCAGATTGCAGACCTCGATTGTGCTTATAAACTTCTGGATGGTTTCTATACTATTGGCCCAATCCAAAGGTTCCAGTTCAAACGTAAAACCATCATCTGTTTCCTGATAGTTCACTTCATCAAGTGCCTTATCCCGTCGTCTATTCTCTTCCACTATTTTAGCAACATTGGGATGATGCAGATTATACACAAACTGCTTTGCTTCATCGCCTCGCAAAACGATATCTTCATTCACATAACGCATAAACTGCCCTCCTTCGTTTCATTTTTATATAAGATCATTGATACAGGCCTCTTCATACCGTTCCAATTCGGCCCGATCATGGTGATAACAGTCATAATACATTCGCGTTGTAAAACCAGCATTTTCAACTGCCATTTGGCGAATCGGTTCAAAGCCAAAACTTTTGTACCACGATACTAAATCATTTACCGCATCAATAATTATAAAACGAACAGGCCACTTTCGTCCAAGCAGAGAAATCTCTTTTAGTATACCATTCAGTATCGTACTTCCGATTTTTCTGTGTTGACACGTTTTTTCTACCGCAAGATAATGAATTAAGAGACATCCATACCTTAACTCGGAATTTCCAGACCAGTTGTGGTCATTCGTGTCTTCACTGATTTCTTCTGCTGATAGTGTAATAAATGCGATTTGGTATACCGCAATCACGCGATCATTCAAAATAGCAACATACGTATATCCTTTTTCAAGAAGTGTTTCGTAGTATGCTTTCTTGATCAACTCATCAATTGACGGCTCTCCACATGAAAATCCCATCAAGCACTCGGGATCTTTCAATAATTCAACTTTAACCGTTTCTTTCATATGTCAAAACAGTCCTTTGTATGCGTTGCCAATCTGGGTATACCTGTTTCTATTATACCGGAATTGTTTACTGTTTTCAAGTGAATTATTCAGATTTGTTCACTATGTTATTGTAAATTCGTTAATGGGATGCTCCACAGTATGACCCCAAGAAAACATTCTGACCTAGAACTTGAGGGTATCTTAAGTAACCAATCAGAGGTTCAAAAGCGAAACAACCCACTCGTCTAAGGAGAACTCGGATTAGTGGGCGGTTCTATACAATGGTGATTCTTATATGCCTCTTGCTGCATTTTATTTTAATGTTGCCACTTTTTCAGGGAACTTGCCACTTTTAGCATAGAGGTTGCCATTTTTGAGATGAAGTTGCCACTTTTCTATGGCAGGTTTCCGCACTTTCCGCATTACTTTCCACACTTTCCATATATCATTGGATATGCCCGCCTTGCTAAACTTCTATATGAAACATTGCTATTTGGATGTAAATTGAATATAATCTTAAATGGAAAGTGGACGTCATTCCGATGGTGTGGCTGACACCTAAAATCCGATCTGATACAAGACGTAAGGGCTTGAGGCTGGCGGGCAGCGATAAAATCCGAAAGCGATGCAGGACATAGGAGTCTGAGGTTGGCGGACAACGATAAAATCAGTCACAAGGGGCATCGGACAGCACTGCGGTGTTGTAGATGTCCTTTTTATACTGTTGGCATTCAGTTCACCACCAAGTAACAAAAGAATGCCCGCCCACCGATGGAGTTGAATCTCCACAGTGAGCGGGCATTTTGCGTTTTTGTTCGATACGAGTGAATCTATTCGGCTTGTGGTTATCGCTGAACCCACGGTTTGGCTCTACAACAGGCTGATGCCGAACCAGTCTATTGCTTCAATGCCACCGATAGCTGGTCAACGCCGCTATCCTCTAAAAGTATTATACACCGTTGATGTGGCATTGCAAGGAAAAAACGCGATACACGATAATATGCTCAATCGAAGGTCGATACTTTCTTCGTCAAAGTGGATGCGTTTTACAAGAGTATCGCAAGTTTCCGCCCTCCACAGGATATGTCTCCTCGCCAAACTTTTTCAGAGATTGCTACTTTTTTGGGGTATGGTTGCTAAACCTTGCCCAAAGGATGCTACATCTTAGTCCAAGGTCGCTAAACATAGTGCACAGAAATCCCCACAATAATATAATTAAAATTATGATAATTCGGATTATATTATTTCTTGTGAACTGCATCTTCATGAATCAGAATCAGGTTGGAATTCTCCGCTGCCATTTTCACCAGTCGATCTGTAAAGCCGCTCTTGGAGAACAGCCCGTACACAATTTCGTAGCCCTTAAACGCCGCTGTAAGTTCTTTGGACTGCCCCTTTTCCTGCAAAGCAGAGTAGACCGCCACATCCACAGGTT
>CAUHML010000281.1 GCA_959606905.1 uncultured Bacteroides sp.
TGTCTCGTACTAGCATCTCAATGTTGTGGTATTGTTATGATAGGAACTCTGCCGACTCTACGACTCGGATTAAGTTTTGCTTCCCTGTGGGGAGTCATATCGTTCTCCATTTCTGGTTTTTCATTCCCGGTCATGGCTATGCATCCTGTTCTACAGGCTTTGAGTAATCTATTCCCGTTGCGGCATTATTTCCTGATTTACGTCGATCAAGCACTCAACGGATATAGTATGGCTTACTCATGGACCAACTATATGGCACTATTAATATTTATGATGCTCCCCTTCTTTGTGGTTCATCGCCTGAAGGAAGCATTGGTTTACTATAAATATATACCCTAAATGAAAGATATAAAATTAAAAGACAAGATAGCCCAAGGCATCAATGACCTGTTTTATATCTGGAAGCGGGAGTTTCAGACAACTTTCCGCGACCAGGGGGTGCTGATATTTTTCATACTCGTCCCATTAGGTTATCCGTTGTTGTATAGTTTCATTTATGACAACGAAGTAGTGCGTGAAGTTCCTGCCGTTGTTGTAGACGATTCACATTCATCTCTTAGTCGTGAATATCTCCGTAAGGTAGATGCCACACCCGATATTCAAATCGTCTCTTACTGTGCTGATATGGAAGAAGCCAAACAAATGCTAAAGAACCGGCGTGCGTATGGTATCATTTATATCCCTTCGGATTTCAGCGACAATATTGCCAAAGGAAAACAGACACAAGTCAGTATCTATTGCGACATGAGCGGATTGTTATACTATAAATCGATGCTTCTTGCCAACACTGCCGTTTCTCTGGATATGAACAGGGATATCAAAATTGCACGTAGCGGAAACACGACCGACCGTCAGGATGAAATCACTGCTTATCCGATAGAATATGAAGAAATCTCCATCTTCAACCCCACTGCCGGGTTCGCCGCTTTCCTGATTCCTGCTGTATTGGTATTGATTATCCAACAGACATTATTGCTCGGCATCGGTCTCGCTGCAGGAACTGCTCGTGAGAACAACAGATTTAAGGATCTTGTACCTATTAATCGTCACTATAACGGGACGTTACGAATTGTATTAGGAAAAGGATTGAGTTATTTCCTAGTTTATATATTGGTAGCTTTCTACGTACTTTATGTCGTTCCAAGATTGTTTAGCCTCAACCAAATTGGGCAACCCAGTTCATTAATATTATTCGTTGTCCCCTATCTTGCGGCTTGTATCTTCTTTGCGATGACAGCTTCTATTGCCATTCGCAATCGGGAAACGTGTATGCTGATTTTTGTATTCACATCAGTCCCCCTGTTATTTATTTCAGGAATTTCCTGGCCGGGAGCAGCTATTCCTCCGTTTTGGAAGTATGTATCCTACATCTTCCCCTCAACGTTTGGAATTAACGGCTTTGTAAAAATCAACAATATGGGAGCCACTCTTAGTGAAGTAGCTTTTGAATATAAGGCTTTGTGGTTGCAAGCCGGCATTTATTTCCTGACCACCTGTTGGGTATACCGCTGGCAAATACTGATGAGTCGCAAACATGCAATAGAGAGATACAAAGAATTAAAAGAGAAAGCAAACTTATCCAAGCAGATAAGTGATTAATGAGTAAGAATTACAAGAGAGAGAATTAACGGTGTATCCTTTCAATGGGATATGCCGTTTTTCTTTTTATTAATAAGGATATAAAAAAATCCCCCGTTCCAAGAGAGTATAGAACGAGGGATTTTAGAGATATTATAAAGAGAGTATAATAAGTTTAGAACTTGTAACCTACGCCAATAGAGAAGTTCATGTTCTTCGGTGCACCGTCACCATCAGCCAATTTAGCCAAACCAAATTCTCCTGATAAGTCAATAAAGAATTTATTAATTTCATAAGCAACGCCTACACCGAGACCTGCATCAAATCTTTTTGCTCCAAATTGATCATCACCGTCACCAAAGAAATCAATTTTTTCATCACCAATTTTACACTTACCAGCAATACCAAATGCAAAATAAGGACCAGCTTTCACTACAATATTCTGGTTATCAGCAATTGCAAATCTTGCAGCAGCCAATACCGGAATCTCCAAATACATTGGATTCATTTTCACTTCATCCTGTTTAGCACCTTTTTGAGTGAACATCAACGAAGGTTGAATAGACCACATATCAGAGAACTGATATTCCATGCCAACGCCTACATTGAATCCAATCCTCATGTCAGTATCCATATCCCCAGTAAAGTTACTCATGTTCATACCAACTTTGGCATTCCAAGAAATCTGAGAATAAGAAACGATAGAAACAAGTGCAAATAGCACAAAAATCAAACCTTTTTTCATATCATTCATTTTTTAGTTTGCCTTCCTCTTCCCTTTGGTTGGCATTGTTAGTTAATAGTTCTGTTTGAAGTGTGGGGAATTATTCGCAACCGGTTAAAGTATTGAAACACACCCTTCCGTATTTAACGTATGTTTTGTAGCCGCAAATATATTTCATTTATTTTATATAAAAAAATCCTTGATAGTCTATTTTTTGCATAAAGGTTATTAAAGAGTGACTATATAGAAAAAAATAATGTTCATCCGGTCTTTTTTTATGCTTAAATAATTTCCGAATAACAATGCAATTAAAATATTCTTGCAAGATTTATACATTTACAATTATTAACCGACTAGCTATTGCTTGTTTACGAAATATTCGTAGATTTGCGAAGTATTCGTAATTAAACAACATCTCCATGGAAAAGTTAACTATACAAGAAGAAGAAGTAATGATCTACATTTGGGAGTTACAATGCTGTTTCGTAAAAGACATTGTTGCAAAGTATACGCAACCGGCACCTCCTTATACCACAGTAGCATCTATCGTAAAGAACCTCGAGCGGAAAGGATATGTCACACCGAAACGTGTGGGTAATACCTACCAATATACTCCTGCCATTCGCGAAAATGAATATAAACGCCATTTTATGAGTGGCGTAGTTCGTAACTACTTTGAGAACTCTTACAAAGAAATGGTTTCTTTCTTTGCCAAAGACCAGAAAATTTCGACCGATGATCTCAAAGATATTATCGAACTCATTGAAAAAGGAAAAGAAAATTAATAGAAAACATTCATCACCATGACTCCGGAACTAGCTTATTTTCTAAAGATAAATGTAGCGATAGCTCTGTTCTATGCATTCTATCGGTTGTTTTTCCATAAAGACACCTTCTTCCATTGGCGTAGGATGGCTTTGCTATGTTTCTTTGCCATCTCCATGCTTTATCC
>CAUHML010000282.1 GCA_959606905.1 uncultured Bacteroides sp.
TGGTAGCATACAGTAAATATAAAAACTGGCCTAATTTCGGAAATCCGGAGGAAGGAAATATACTTCTTCAGGATCACGGAGACGAAGTATGGTTCAAGAACGTGAAAATTAAAGAACTGAAGTAAGGCGTATTCCATATTATTGTGGGAGATACGTCAAAATTCTTTACAACTTTTTATTCAGGCACGGATTGCGCGAATTTCACGGTTGTTCTAATGAAATAGCAATCGTGTAATTCGGGTAATCCGTGCCTAATTTGTCCTGCTATACGATGCAAGTCCCTATTCAACATATGTATAAGCCGTCCCATGAAGGCAGTGGACTGCTTTATGCCTGGTTTCTTTCCATGCATACACGGGTGGATATTATCCTATATAGCAAGAAAACGGAAGGAGAATTGTTGCTTGTGGTCAATCGTATTTATGATGCATTGTGCCGGTTGGAAAAGATGGCGAACTTTTATGATCCGGCCAGTGAATTGGCTTATGTCAACCGGACAGCTTTTGTTTCTCCGGTCGTTCTTAGCGAAGAACTCTATTCAATGATTGATTTATGTCTGGAATATAATGAGAAGACTCTGGGGTGTTTTGATATTACAGTCCATTCAGAAAATTACAATCAGACCACGATACAATCGGTCCATTTATCAGCTGAACATCATAGTATCTATTTTTCACGACCGGGAGTTGCTGCCAACTTATCCGGTTTTCTCAAGGGGTATGCTTTGGAAACAATTAAAAGCATATTGAATGAGTGCGTGATAGAAAATGCATTGATAAATATGGGAAACAGTTCTGTCCTTGCATTAGGTAATCATCCGGTAGGAACGGGATGGAACGTCAATAATATACTTCTTCATAATGAGTGTCTTACAACCTCCGGTAATGACTCTTCTGAACGTCGGCACATTGTTTCTCCTCAAGATGGGAAATTGGTGGAAGGTGCCCGACAGATATCTGTAGTTACAACTAATGGGGCAATAGGAGAAATATTGTCTACCGCTTTGTTTGCTGCTGACAGCGAACAAACTAAAGCTTTGATGGGTATATATGCACAATGTCGTGTATATATATATCCACCATGCTGAATATATATACTCACCGTGCTGGACATATATACCCACCATATTGGTCATATATATATCCAATGATACTTATCCAACTATATCTGACGGCCTTTTTGAACATATTCTGCTATTTATAGGTCGGTTTCTTTTATCCGTTTAATTGCTTTTTGCCTTACTTTGCGTTATTAATAGTCAATCTAATGTGTATATGAAAAATAAAATTTTATTGCTGGGTTTATTTTGTTGTAGCCTGATTTCGGCAAATGCACAAGTTTTACTCGACAAAGGAACCGGAAAAAATAGTTTTCCTATTGTTTCTTCATCAACGAATGCAGTTGTTTGCTTTGATGGAAAAGATGCAACTGTAGTACGTAAAAGTGCTTCTCTCTTTGTGGATGATGTTCGTCGTGTGACGGGGCAAGAGTTGAAAATGGATGAAAGCAAGCCTGGAAAGGTATCTGCGCGGTATGCGATTATTGCCGGTACTATAGGAGAAAGCGGATGGATTGATGTTTTGGCATCGAGAAATAAAATAGATACAGCTGCCATTGCCGGAAGTTGGGAACGCTATATGATAGAGGTGGTCAACAATCCCGTTCCGGGCATTAAGAAAGCAATTGTCGTAGCCGGAAGTGACAGACGTGGTACTGCTTACGGACTTCTTTCCATATCAAAGGCAATAGGAGTATCTCCCTGGTATTGGTGGGCAGACGCTCCAATCAAACAGCAAAAACAAGTTAGTGTAAAAGTTGATAAGTTCATTTCTAAAACACCGTCTGTCAAGTTCAGAGGTGTCTTTATCAACGATGAAGACTGGGGGCTTTATCGTTGGTCGAAACGCAATTTTGAGAAAGAACGTGGAAACTTCGGACCGAGAACGTATGCAAAAGTGTGTGAACTGCTGTTGCGTCTTCAGGCTAATTATCTTTGTCCGGCTATGCACGATGCATCTATGGCATTCCACCGTATTCCTGAAAATCGCCTGGTAGCGGATAGCTTTGCTATTGTCATGGGGTCCTCCCATTGTGAACCGTTATTGTTTAATACGGCAAGTGAGTGGAAACGTGATAAAATGGGTGAATGGGACTATATCAATAATAAGGATGGAGTCAACAAAGTGTTGAAATCACGTGTAGATGAATGTGCTCCGTTTGAAAATGTATATACTTTGGCTTTGCGTGGATTGCACGACCGGGCAATGAATGCAAGCAATAATATGAGCGATAGAAAGGAAATGCTTCAGGAAGCTTTGATGGCACAAAGGCAAATGTTGGTGGATGCAATCGGCAAGCGTGCGGAAGATATTCCTCAAGCCTTTACTCCTTATAAAGAAGTGCTCGATGTATACGATCAGGGACTGGAGCTTCCGGATGATGTGACTATTATCTGGCCGGATGATAATTATGGATATATGAAACGTTTGAGTAGTCCGAAAGAGCAGAAACGTTCCGGACGTTCGGGAGTATATTATCATTCTTCTTATCTGGGTAAACCTCACGATCATCTTTGGATGAACACAATTTCACCCACATTAATGTATGAAGAACTACGTAAAGCATACGACTTGACGGCCGACCGTATCTGGCTGCTCAATGCCGGAGACATCAAATCATGTGAATTTGCTGTTGATTACTTCCTGACGATGGCTTTTGATATTGATTCATTCAACTTTGAAAGAGCGGCAAATTATCGTACCGAATGGTTGTGTGGCATGTTGGGCAACGATTATCGCAATGAATATCAGGATGTAATAAACTCTTTCTATAAACTGGCCTTTGCACGTAAACCGGAGTTTATGGGATGGGGTTACCAGTGGGCTACCGACAAACACGGCAGAGAACGGAATACAGATACTGATTTCTCACTTGTCAATTATCGTGAAGTAGATACTCGTCTGGCTGAATATCGTCGGATAGGAAATGTAGCGGAGAAAATTTTGAAAGCTCTGCCGGAAGATAAGAAGGCATGTTATTATCAATCATTATATTATCCGGTCAAAGGATGTGAACTGTTGAACCGTATGGTTCTCAACGGACAGAGAAACCGTTGGTACTCTATTCAGCAAAGGGCAACTACTGCAGAATTGGAGAAAATGACTAAGGCTTGTTATGACAGTCTGGAAGTAATCACAAAAGGATATAACTCATTACTTGGAGGTAAATGGGATCATGTAATGACCATGAAACA
>CAUHML010000283.1 GCA_959606905.1 uncultured Bacteroides sp.
TGCATCCGAAGTAGTTGTTCACCGCATTACTCAGGTAGGTCGTATTCGTGCCGAAAACAAAAGAATACTTATATCACTATAAATCAACAATGTAACTACCAAATAAAAAACTACTCTGTCTATTGGTTATCTATAGAAGGTCTAAATAAATTTTTATATATTATCAACGGAGGACAGTTTGCACGAATAATTACATTTATTGAAGATAGGAAAGGTTTTCTATTATTTCAAAATGCACCTTAATAGTGCAAAATAAGCAAATATATGTACAGCAAGAGTGTGCAGATAAAAGGGGGGCCGATTTAAGCCGCCGTACCGTTATGTATCAAATGCAGAGCCTCTCTTTCAGGGATATCTCCAACTGTTTCACCGTATTTCCATCAATACTTATTCTTTATCAGATATCCTGCAACACAAAGTCGAATTGCCGAAAGATTTCCGCCCCTTGGTATATTTTACTAATTATTTAAAGAGAGGTTATTATCCTTTCGTTTTGGAAGATGATTTCGATGTGCGATTGCAACAGATTATCAACCATACTTTGGAATCTGAAATTGCCGCCATATTGAGCGCCAGCCGTAATAATATTGAAGATTATAGCCTGTACATTGAAGAAGCCGGATAAATGAATGTCATACCCTTGTGGCAATTAGGTTTGGGTTATTAAAAAGCCGGTCAATGAGGAATTTCAGTAACAAATGCCCATTGGTGAACTGTACCTGTCGTTATAAAGGGAAAGCGGCATGAAGCTTCCCCAGGGTAAGATTTCTTATTCCGGAAGGTTCCTGAAAAAAGCGATGGAACTGATATACAATTCCAAACGTGTCATGTTGTAATCCATTGTGTATCTCCCAGCTGATAGGCGTACCATAAAATAGGGGTGTGAATGCCTTTATTCCGTATCTTACATATCCTCCAATGAGTAGCCTGTATATTCTATCTGATATCTTTTTAACTCGCCTATAAGTTTTTGGGATTTTTCTTTCAAGACCGGCATAGATATTTTATTCCGGTTAATCTTTACCTCTGCTATCCGGGCTGTACGGTCAATACGGTTTACAGCTACGATATCAATTTCATTTTCTCCTTTTGAATCCCACCAGTTTCCTATAATCGTGAAACGCTCCTCTTCCCATAACTTTTGTTGGAAATATCGCTCCAATACCAAACCGGAATAAACATCATATCCTTTCTTTACAATATCCAATAATAAATCCGACCGGTGATTCTCCACCAAATCAAGGTTAGGATAGATAAAGCGGAACCAGAACTGCAGAAAATTGTCATTCAGCTTGTACTTGACTCCCTTGCTCCGTTCAGACGCAAAGATGGGACGCATCTTCTTCAAAAGGGTATAATTGATTTCAAGGTTGCGCAGATAGGCACTTGTGGTGATACCTAAAACTGAGTCGATCTCACCGGATGTATTTTTCCCGTCAGCTATCAGGCTCAAGATAGAATAATAAACGGCTCCCTCTTTTCTAAATTCCATATTGATCAAATCATTCCCTTCTGTAAGAAAAGGCATGTATTCATTGGTAAAGCAAGTAAGCATTCGTTCTTTCTTGAAAGCACCTTCGTCCATCAATGTTTCTATATATTTTGCCACCCCACCGGTCAGCATATAAAGACAAAGTAAATCCGCCGGAGTATAAGCAGGATGATAATGCCTTAGAATCTGTTTCTGTGTTGCTATGCTGAACGGCTGCAAGTCCAGACGCTTGGTCATCCGTCCATACATGGCCGATTTTTTATCCTCAAACAGTTCTTTCATCAGTGAATAAATGGAGCCGCAAGTAATGAAGTTTATTTTCATATCCGACTTGTATTTATCCCATAATTCTTGCATGTCGGCAAAAATACTCTTGCGTACATAAAAGAACTCCTGTACTTCATCTATCACTAGATTCAGCTGGTTCTGAGTGGCATACGAAAAAAGAATATCCAAAATATCACGCATAGAACGTACCGAGCCATAAACGGATATACCAAGTTCCCTCTGTATCTGTCTTTGTATAGAACTGCAGAAGGTAGCTTCCGCCTCGTTTTTCGCCAATATATAAAGGCATTGCCTACCTTGAAAATTCCGTCTTATCAGACTGGTTTTGCCGATGCGGCGTCTGCCCATGACTATGGTGAACCGTGCCGATGATGCGGACAATTCTTCCTCTCTTCTGAGAATTTCTAATTCTTTTTCTCTGCCAAAGAAATTCATATATTGTTAACATTTAGCTGTTTATAAAAATAATAACGGTTATAATAACCATGGTTATTTTTGCAAATATACTTTTGTTTATTTGGAGCAGCAAGAATTGTGATATAATTTATCTGAAAAAAAAGCTGAAAAGAATTATCGGACCTGATAAACTGGAAGAAGAAGCTATCCGGAATCTCATTTTCATCTGTATGAAGCAACAATGTATCCTGAGAATGGAAAGGCTGGGAGGATTATTGTTACATAGTCTGAAAAATATAAATCTTTCATACCGATCATAAATCAGGCTCAAAACATTGATGATTATCTGTTTATTAGCATGTCGGGATTCTGAGATTCTCTTAATCTTGAATGGCTCAGCGATAAAAGCCGGTTGTTTCTTTCTTCCTTTCATCTACCGTCGAAACACCCTGCCGATAGGCGTTCCGGCTATGAAGGGACATCCTGTCATTGCCTTTTCATTCTCCTTTCCTACCGTTCTTTCACACCTTTCCGTAAAAGGGTACAAACATACGGCTGAAACGGGAGTGAGAGGAAGTAATTTCAACCTTAACCAGCTGATCGTCTGTATGTCTTAAATAAAATGACAGGATGAATGGAGAAGGAAGCATATCGGCTTAACAAGGAAGTAATGCGATGAACAAGCTTGGCTGGCACACGGAACACGATAGGCCTGTACGCAGAACACGGCAACTTTGTACACGGAACATGCTGACGTTTTTTTTAAACGTATTGTTGTTTTTTAAAAACCTGAAGATGTATATTTAAAACCTGAAGGTATATTTTAAAAACATGTCGGCTTATTCAACAATAAACATTAGTAACGTGCAAGCCTCAACATTAGTAACGTATGAACCGTAACGTTAGTAATGTGTAGGCCTGTACGTATATATTGTATCAAGTTTCACCATATCTTGTACCAAGTTTCATTGAACTTTGCACCAAGATCTGCCATATTTCCGCCCCCTCTTGACAAACGCCTTTTTATGTTG
>CAUHML010000284.1 GCA_959606905.1 uncultured Bacteroides sp.
ACAAGCAGCTAAAGGTGATGTACTTGAAGTATCCTATATCGGTTATGCCTCCCAAACAATCACGCTTGCCAACGCACAACCTATAAAAGTAACCTTAGGAGAAGATACGCAAGTATTGGACGAAGTAGTTGTTACTGCATTGGGTATCAAGCGTGCAACTAAGGCGTTAAGTTATAATGTACAAGAGGTAAAAGGTGACGAATTGACAGCTGTAAAAGATGCCAATTTTATGAATTCACTATCAGGAAAGGTTGCCGGTGTTCAGATTAATAGTGGTGCAACCGGTGCTGGTGGTGCCACACGTGTTGTTATGCGTGGTATGAAATCTCTGACTAAAGATAACAATGCATTGTATGTAATTGACGGTGTACCTATTTTTAATACAGGAAAAAGCGGTGGCGAAGGATTATTTGGAGAGATGGGAGGATCAGATGCTGTTGCTGACTTAAATCCGGACGATATTGCTAGTATTAGTATGATGACCGGTCCTTCTGCGGCAGCATTATATGGTTCTGCTGCGGCAAACGGTGTTGTTTTAATTACTACTAAAAAAGGCCAAACAGAGAAAACTACCATAACAGTATCCAACAGTACTACTTTCTCTAAAGCATATATTATGCCGGATATGCAGAACCGTTATGGTACAAGTTCCGGATTATTCAGCTGGGGAGAATTGACAAACCGTCGATATAACCCATCTGACTTCTTTGAAACAGGATCCAATGTTATCAATTCGGTAGCATTATCTACAGGAAATACCAAAAACCAGACCTATCTTTCTGCTTCTACAACTAACTCCGGTGGAATTCTTCCGAATAACTCCTATAACCGTTATAATTTTACGGCACGTAATACCACCCATTTCCTGAATGATAAACTTACTCTGGATATCGGTGCACAATATATCGTTCAGAACAACAAAAACATGGTTTCTCAAGGACAGTATTATAACCCTCTCCCATCACTGTATCTATTCCCTCGTGGAGACAACTTTGACGAAATTCGTTTGTATGAACGTTATAATACTAACTACGGCTATATGGAACAATATTGGCCTTATGGTGATGCAAGTTTGTCATTACAAAATCCATATTGGATACAAAATCGCATCAACCGTACTTCCAACAAGAAACGTTATATGATGAACGCTTCTTTGAAATGGCAGGCTACAGATTGGCTCAATGTTGTCGGTCGCGTCAATCTGGACAATTCCGACTACCGGAATAAAAACGAAAAATCAGCTTCTACATTAACAACATTCTGTGGTGTAAGTGGTGGTTTTGAAGATGCCATGCGTCAGGAACGTTCTTTATATGCCGATTTCCTGGCTAATATAGATAAAACATTTGGTGATTTTCATTTAACAGCCAATGTTGGTGCTTCCATATATCATACTTCAATGGATCAGTTATATATTGCAGGTGACCTGGTTATTCCTAACTTCTTCCAGATCAACAATATTAATTTCTCCGCCAACTATAAACCGGACCCTACCGGATATGAAGATGAAATTCAAAGTATTTTTGCCAGTGCTGAATTAAGTTGGAAAAATCAACTGTATCTAACTGTAACCGGACGTAATGACTGGGATTCAAAACTCGCATTCTCCAAACAAAAATCGTTCTTTTATCCGTCAGTCGGTTTATCGGCTTTATTATCAGAAATGGTTAAACTACCAGAGGTGATTTCTTATGCTAAAATACGCGGTTCGTATACAGTGGTAGCCTCTTCTTTCGATCGTTTCCTTACTAATCCGGGTTACGAATACAACAGCCAGACACATAACTGGGCGAATCCGACCGTATATCCGATGGACAATATGAAACCTGAAAAGACTAAATCCTGGGAAATCGGTTTGAACTTGAAATTCTGGGGAAATCGTTTTAATTTAGACGCTACTTACTATCGTTCTAACACACTGAACCAAACATTTAAGGTAGATATCCCCTCTTCTTCCGGATATAAACAAGCGATTGTACAAGCTGGTAACGTGCAAAATCAGGGTATTGAATTAGCTTTAGGATTCAGTGATAAATGGGCAGGATTCGGATGGTCTTCTAATGCAACCTTCACTCTAAACCGTAACAAGGTGAAACGACTGGCAAGCGGCAGCGTGAATCCCGTGACAGGAGAAGCTATCCAAATGGATGAAATGAATGTGGGTTGGTTAGGTAAAGAGAATGTAGCTCCTCGCGTCATCCTGACAGAAGGAGGCTCCATGACTGATATCTATGTATACAACCAACTGACAAAAGACAATAACGGTAATATAAAAGTCGATCAGAATGGTAATCTGGGTATCACTTCATCAAACACTCCGGTAAAAGTAGGTAATCTGGATGCTGATTTCAACCTCGGATGGACCAATCATTTCACTTATAAAGGAATTGATTTAGGAGTTGTATTATCAGCCCGTGTAGGCGGATTAGCTTATTCGGCTACTCAAGGTATTTTAGATTATTATGGAGTATCCGAAACATCTGCAACGGTTCGTGATAATGGTGGTATACCTATTAATAACGGCAAAGTTAACGCCCAAAAGTATTACCAGACTATTGGTACGGGTGAAGGTGGCTACGGTCGTTATTATCTATATAGTGCAACCAATGTACGTTTGCAGGAATTAAGTCTAAACTATACACTTCCTAAAAGATGGTTTAAAAATGTGGCGAATGTTACTTTGGGTATTGTAGGACGTAATTTATGGATGATTTATTGTAAAGCCCCATTCGACCCGGAATTGTCTGCCTCTACCTCCAGTAACTATTATATGAATGTAGACTACTTTATGCAACCTAGCTTGCGTAACTTCGGTTTTAATGTGAAAGTTCAATTCTAAAAGAAAAAGCTAATGTTATGAGAAAATATTTAAGAAATATCACAGTCGGTGCCGCTCTGTTGTTACTGGCAGGAAATTGTACCGATAAATTTGAGGAGTATAATACGAATCAATATCAAATTCATGATGCAGACCCTGCGACTTTGATGAAGTCTATGATTGAAACAATTGTGAATATTCAACAGAATGACTCTCAAATGCAAGATCAGATGGTGGGACAGCTGGGCGGCTATCTATGCTGTTCTAACACATGGAGTGGTACAAACTTCAGCACATTCAATCAGAGTGATGCCTGGAATGCTACCCCCTGGAACACTCCGTTTGAAAAAATATATGGAAACTTTTTCCA
>CAUHML010000285.1 GCA_959606905.1 uncultured Bacteroides sp.
AATAGAGCGTTATGGAAACTCCGTTTATATTTGGAAAGATTGCTACCGAGAAGAATTTTACCGACCGTGAGAAAGAAACAGCCGATTTGGTCCAGAACTTCACGTCGTTAATCAATACAATTATCATATCTCCTCGCCGTTGGGGTAAAAGTTCGCTTGTAAATAAGGCAGCAAAATTAGCGATGGCGCAGGACAGCAACCTCCGAATCTGTCATATCGACCTGTTCAATGTACGTAGCGAGGAGCATTTCTATTCGCTGCTCGCCCAAAAGGTCATTGCTGCCACTTCCACAAAATGGGAGGAGGCAATCGAGAGTGCGAAGAGTTTCTTTTCGCATCTTATTCCCAAGATTTCAATCGGTACAGATTCTACTAACGAGGTTTCAATCGATTTTGATTGGGAGGTGGTAAAGCGCAATCCCGACGAAGTGCTCGATCTTGCCGAAAAGATTGCCAGGAAGAAGGGCCTGAAAATCGTGATTTGCGTAGATGAGTTCCAAAATATCGCGACGTTTACCGACCCAGACTATTTCCAGAAAAAGTTGCGTTCACATTGGCAGCTGCACCAGAGTGTGGCCTATTGTCTCTATGGCAGCAAGCGCCACATGATGATGGAAGTATTTACCGATTCATCCAAACCCTTTTACAAGTTTGGCAACCTGATGTTTCTCAATAAGATTGACACGCCTTGCCTTGTGGAATTTTTCAAAAGTCGTTTCGCTGATACCGGTAAGAACATTGACGATGAAGCAAGCCATTTGATTGCAAAGCTTGTAGATAATCATCCATACTACGCACAGCAGCTAGCACAACTTTCATGGCTCAGAACAAAGGATGTATGTACCGTTGAGATCGTACGTGAGGCGCACACAGCGTTGGTGGAGCAGTTAAGTCTGTTGTTTGTAACAATCACCGAAACACTGACCACACAGCAACTGAACTACCTCAAGGCTCTTATAGCTGGAGAAAAGGCTATTAGCTCGACTGAAGTGATGCATCGCTATCAAATCTCTTCAACGACCTCAATATCCCGCTCAAAGGCTGCCCTTATCAAGAATGATATATTGGATAATAAGGCCGGTGAAATCTCGTTCCAAGACCCGATTTATGCCTATTGGTTGAAGACTGAGTTCTTTGCAAAATAATAAGACTATGAATAAGTATAACCTTACTTGGATTGCCTTCGTCAATAAGAAAAGGTGCAGGCTTACTAAAGCTATAAATACTTTAGTAGTTATTTCTTGGAGAAAGCTTAATGTTGTATTATTCAATTCTTACCATCCCTGCCAACTGCACGAAATAATCATTTGACCAAATATCAAGTTCCTTTGGATTGCGCATGAAAGGCAATACATCTTCTTTCACTTGTTTTATATCAGCTGTAGAGAGACGCTCAATGAGTTTCTCCTTGAATAACTCTAGAGTAATATCCTCATTGTTGAATTGCTTGCAACGTTCTGCCAAATGAGCAAAATCAAGTGGGATATTATGGCGTACATACCATTCAAAGTCGTACCAATCACGACCTTTGACTCTATTCTTCCATGCACGATAGACCAGTGCGTGCATCTTGCCTGCAAACAGGTCCGGAAGTGTGAAACAACGAGTCATAAATGAATGTGGTTGGAGCAATAGCTTTTGTTCCGTCTTGAAGTTCAACGGTGGACATGTATCTACTTCAATCTTTATCTTTATAGACTTCTCTGTTTGGAAAGTCACATCATACACATCGGTATTATCTTTAAGAAATGCCGATTCGACTTTCCCAAAATTCTTCTTATCTTTTTTCTTTATTTCAACCTCACGACCTACCATTGCAAAGGCATCAATGATAGCAGGGAAGTATTTCGTAAAATCGAAGGTATCATCTTGCGCAAGCAATGAGAAATCCATATCCTCACTGAAACGCTGCAAGCCATGAAAGATTCTCAGACAAGTTCCGCCATAGAACGCAGCCGATTCAAAGAAGCCCCCAGCATACAGGCCTGCAAGTATCATTTGTTGGTTCACTTCAAATATGGCGTTTCTCTTATGTTGCTCCGTTGTTAAATCATAACGGGAGAGCATATTGTCGAATATTTCATTTTTCATCGTCTTAAGAATTTTAAAAGTGTCGAAATTGAATCGGCCTTTTTGCCAACTTTTATGTAGTCTTCGAATATGGTTTTATCCATCTTATTGAACTCATCCATATCCATACGAATATCCTGTTCAAGATATGTTTCCACATCTTTCATATAGCGAAGATTGACCTGCGAGGAATTGGCGATCAAATCACACAAAGCCTTTTCCGGTGATGCAATAAGAAACGCATAGTCACCTTTATTCATACTCCTTACTCCTATCGGAAATGCCTTTCTTGAAATATATTTGTAGTCATAATTGCCGACTGGAGTTTGAAAGCTTCGGGGATGTTTTACAGTCATTGATTGATGAACATATACAGCCTCGGGGATAAGTCCATAATATCGTAGTGCAGTAGACATTGAAATATACGAAGGTGTATAGAGATGATTGGCTATCAACTCACTCGATAGGGTCTTTCCTGAATATTCGGGGTTGATCACATAAAGTCCTCGCTTCAATCTGATGATAATCCCTTGCTTTTCGAGCCAGGTTACTTTCTTGTCAGCAGACTTAAGTTCTGGATATAACGATTCAATGATTGAAGTCGTTACTGGAATGGTTCCTATTTCATTTAATTGCCTGTCCATACTGCAAATATAGTAATATTTTGAACAATAAAAGAAATAATACTTCTTTTTCTGTTCAAAATATTACTACTCGGACAATCTTAAGAAATAGCGACCGCTGCCACATAAGGCTGTTGTTTGTAACAATCACCGAAACACTGACCACACAGCAACTAAACAATATTAACCTTATAGCCGGAGAAAAGGCCCTCAGTTCAACTGAAGTGATGCATCGCTATCAAATATCTTCAACGACTTCAATATCACGCTCAAAGGCAGCCCTTATCAAGAATGATATATTGGATAATAAAGCCGGTGAAATCTCATTATAGGCCCCGATTTATGCCTATTTGTTGAAGACTGAGTCCTTCGCAAAATAATCATAATGCTCCCCTTCGGTTTCAGAGCTATTTTTGTACCTTTTCTCATCAAAAATCGGCATTTTTCACAAGTTTTTGTACCGCACATTTTGATATTCAAGAAATTACACT
>CAUHML010000286.1 GCA_959606905.1 uncultured Bacteroides sp.
GTGAGGATGGATGGGACTACACCCTCTACCACAGCGATTATTCTGTGATGGACGGTGGGCAGTTGGATGCCCCGGAACTGACGATTCAGGAAGTCCGGGAAGAAATTCTGGAAGCACATCACATGGAAAAAGGTCGGCGGCTGATACAGGACTACGATTTTATCATGGACAGAGCCGCCGAAGCCGAAGAACTGGGGCTGAACAGCCACCCTTCCACGCTGGAAAAGCTGGCTTCACTGGCTGGCGCAAAAGAGAAATGCGATGCCCCGGAGTGCAGCCTTGTTGGGTGCCGGAAAGTGAGAGATGCTCATGAACTTTAATGGCGAGGAATTGACGCTGATGATGCTCTACAATTCCGGCTCCCGACTGGGTTTGATGCAGGAGCTGCGCCTGATGCAATGTTACCTGACGCCCGATGAAACTGCCCTGCGGGAACTGTCCGAACAGGTCATTGAAAAGCTGAAACTTATGACCGATGCCGAGTTTTCCGAACTGGAATTTCCACTCAACTGATTTTTGCCGCCGTTTGGCGGCATACATATCCTCTTTTATGTTAACGAATAGTATGGTATACTTTACTTAACAAGTCGCACTCGATGAATTTCATATATTTTGAGAGGATAATAAGATGTTAAAGGATATTGCAGGCATAAGAGTATGTGGTGCCAACTTTGAAAACTCGTCAGACATATTATTTCTCGATCCTCATTACGGCAACAAAATTAAAAAGGTCAAAGGAAGTTTACTTTATGGCCGAAACGGTGCTGGAAAAAGCACACTGGCTAAGGCTGTAAAAAGTGCAAAGGGAGAAGTTCAGGAGGCTATCATCCAAGCTGACTTTTTGGATTCAAACAATTCTCCATTTGAATTAACGCCCGAAGATAAGTCACACATTTTCGTATTTGATGAAGAATATGTTGACAAAAATATAAAGATTCAAGAGTCCGGGCTAAATACAATTGTAATGTTAGGACATCAAGTAGAGCTTGCCGAGCAAATACAAACTGAACGAAAGAACTTAGAAGAACTAAAGACCGCACGCGATGCACAAGAAGCCATAGTGCAGACGTATGAAAAAGATGACACCGAAACTTCTCCTAAGTATCATATGAAAAAAATGCGCTATGCACTTCAAGGCGATGACTGTTGGGCAGGTAGAGATAAATTGATAAAAGGCAACCGACAGAACACCTCCGTTCATAATGATACATACAAGCACCTTGTCCCCTTCTCCACATCAAAAACGCGTGACCAGCTAATTGTAGAGTTTAACGAGACATTAAAATCACTTCGAGAAGCTCAGCAAGGTAACGCGACAATCTCAAGTAGCATATCAACATTTAATATCCATTATGATGAAGAGAAGATAATGCGGCTCCTAAAGATGAAAATTGAAAAGCCGGAGTTGACCGAAAGAGAACATTATTTGCTCGAACTAGCACAAACAGGAAATACTTCTCAATTAAATAGAATGGTTACTATTTTCTCAAATAAAAATGTTTGTGCCTGCCCTGTGTGTATGCAACCAGTTTCAGAAGAGTATAAGCAAAATCTAGTTCAAAGTGTTCAAAAGGTACTTAGCAAAGCTGTTGAGGAACATCAGGAATCTCTACGCCAATTTATAATGGATGAAATCGAATTTAACTTTTCACCATTCATAAAACTAGCAAATACTGACTTATGTTCGAAGCTGTTGTTAGAATTCAATGCTGCAATTAAATATAACAACTTGGTTATTCAAAGCAAAATAGATGATCCTTATACCCCCTGTGAGCAGCAATTACAACCCATCTCTACTTTGTTAACTCGACTAAATGTCGCATTTGACAAGTTGGAATGTGAGAGAATTGAATACAACAAAGAGATTACTGCCACAAAACCAATTGTTGATTACTTAACAAAAATCAATAATCAAATTGCGCATTTTGATATTCAAGATTCGTACTTGCGGTATCTTGCATGTGCTGCTCAAGCTAAAAAGGAACAAGAAAAATTAGTTGAGCTACAAAATGCTTCTGCTCGTACAAAGCATCGTTTAGACGAGTTGGAAGCCATGCAGAAGAATGTTCAAGTTGCTGTTTCAATTATCAATAATAACTTAAATTATATATTCTTCTCAAACACCAGATTCAAAATTGACTATCGCAATGGAAATTATATACTGCTTTCCAATGGAAAATCCGTGCGTCCCTCTCAAGTATCGCAAGGCGAGCGAAATATAATTGGATTGTGCTATTTTTTTGCCAGTATTTTACAAAATCAGGAGGAGTCTTCTGGATATACAAAAGAGTACCTATTAGTAATTGACGATCCTGTTTCAAGTTTTGATATAGAGAACAAAACGGGCATCATGTCATTTTTGAGGTATCAACTTGGGAAATTTTTGTTAGGAAACAAAGATACCCGCGCAATCATTATGACTCATGATTTGCCCACATATTACGACTCCGAAAAAATATTCAAAGAATTGACTGCAGCGAGCGAAACAATATGTGGCGAAAAGCCGGTTTACCGCTTGTATGAATTAAAAAATCAAAAACTGGTCACATTTTCTTACAATAAGCGTCAGGAATATTCAGAACTTATAAAAATCGTCTACAATTATGCACTGGGAAATGCAACCGAGTACGAATTAGTTATTGGAAATATTATGCGTCAGATGTTGGAGGCTTTTTCTACATTTCAGTACAAAAAAGGATTCGATGATATTTCAACTGACCAAAGCATATTGGCCTTGTTGCCAGAAGATGTTTATAAAACCTACTTTGAAAATTTAATGTACCGTTTGATATTGAACAATGGAAGTCATCGCCTTGAACAAACCCAATCAATGTCCGATATGTATTTCTTCACTGTAATATCAGATTCTGAAAAGCAGCGAACTGCAAAAGAAATTCTTTGCTTTATCTACCTTCTGAATAAAAAGCATTTGCTATCTCACTTGGAAGGCTGCACTGATATAGAAAGTAATTTACAGCATTGGTGTAATGACATTAAAAACAGCTGTCTAATGTAAATTCGCAAATTGTTTCTGCTAATAAAAACACACGCATTTCTTTGCGGGTAACCATAAAATGGTTACCCGCTCTTTTTATATCCTGAAATCGGAAGGAGGAACGCAATGCCAAACAAAACGCAAGAAT
>CAUHML010000287.1 GCA_959606905.1 uncultured Bacteroides sp.
GTTGTAAAAACAAGAATCTTTGCGAATTCATTAAAAAACATGGTGCCAATTGTGACAAATTCACAAACAGGCAGTCTTATCAAGAATAGAACGAGAAATTGAAGAGAATTATCCAAACGAAATAGTTCCAAATGAAAAGAGTCGAATAACTAGTAATTTCTGCGATAGTCTGACGGCAGTTCTCAAGACGTTGAACATACTATTTTTGTATCGTTTCGGACAATCTTTCATGTTTCAACTTGCTGCTTGTATGAACAGTGCTCCCTATGACAAATGCCAGTCGGGGTATTGGCAATCGGGCTGTATAGCGGATAAATACGTATCAACCATGCAACTGGCAGATAAAGTTAAACCACTGTAAGTGTGTCATATTGCGTTAACCAAAAAGGTTTATGAGTTGCAAGTAGTGAATGAACACACAGATATAGAAACATCATTCTTTGGCTTGTCGAATGCCCCCTATATAACAATACTTTATGCAGGCTACCTCTAATCTATTAAAAATTGTCCGAATTATGATTTTGTCATTTAATTTGCTATATTTGCAAAACAATTACAAATTTAAGGGATGAAATGATACTTGAAATTCGTTTGAGCAACTTCTTCTCAATTAAAGATGAGGTGGTACTGGATATGCAGGCAGCAAGCATACAGACAAAAAAGGCAAAGGAGCTTGAAGAAAATACATTTGTATGCGGTGATGAGCGGTTGCTTAAAACTGTTGCCATTTATGGTGCAAATGCGTCAGGAAAGAGCAGCCTTATCAAGGCTATTCGCGCTTGTGTGGGAATGATATTCTCATCTCATAATTACAATGAGAATACGATATTTGCCTTTACTCCGTTCAAATTCGGAGGCATTGGCAAGCCAAGTACATTCTTCATTCGCTTCCTCCTTGAAGGTATCGAATATGAATATTCTTTTGAACTCAATAAAGTTGAGATACTGAAAGAGGCACTTTACTATTATCCGAATGGCCGTCGTTCACTGGTATTTTCCCGTGATGAAACAAAGGGACCCGACAAAAAGAATATCTATGAATTCCGCTCGGTGATTCGCCGCCCTATGGATGTTGCTGCCAATACATCCAAAAAAACGCTTTTCGTGTCACGCGCCAGTCAGATGGATCGAGATACAGCAAAAGATGTTTTTCGATATTTCAATGAGCGTTTTATTTTGAATTATTTCGGATATAATTCGTTCTCTGTCGAGCGCTTGTTGAATGAGAACAAAGAACAGTTCCTTAATGTGCTGCGAATTGCTGATAGCGACATTGTCAAAATCGACAGCAGGCACGAGAATAAAGTATTTTCGACTGCAGTGATTGACCCTGCAGACAATCAAATATTGTCGGTAGAAGATATTCAGAAACCACAGCTGGTCATTACGACCTATCACAGAAATAACCCGGATGTTCCTTTCAACTTTTTTGCAGAAGAGTCTGATGGAACACAGCGTTTATTCAATATGATGCTGACAATCCTGGATATCGTCAAGAATAATAAAATCTTGTTGATAGATGAAATCGAAACGCAGCTGCATATAAAACTGGTAGAATATATTATCGGTTTGTTCAATAAAAGCGAATCGGCGCAGTTGATATATACTACACACAATACATACCTGCTTAATACCAACAAGTTGCGTAAGGATCAGATATATTTTGTCAACAAACGGGATGACGGGTCCTCGGATTTGTATTCGCTGTTTGATTACAAAGATTTCCGTGACGGGCTGGATGCAGAAAAGGCATATCTGCAAGGTCGTTTTGATGCCATCCCGTATATTGACGAACAGACGGATAATTTTATAAAATAGAAACTGATATGGGACGACAAATAAGAAAATCCAAAGGCAAAACAATGAAGCCAAACTTCTTTGTTTTCTGTGAAGGGGAGTCTGAGGTTGCTTATATCAGCCACCTCCGTTCACAATACCGTGCGCCTATTCAAATTATCCCAAGAAAGAGCGATTCGAACATATCCGTTCGGTATATAGAGAATTGTAAACGGGAATATGTTGTAACCAAAAATGATAAAACATTCCTAATGTTTGACCTAGATGTGGACGGAATGCTGGAACACCTGCTAAGTATTCCAGATGCGATATTGATGGTGTCGAATCCATGTATTGAGTTGTGGTATTTGCTGCACTTTGAGAAGTGTCATGCCGAACTAACGCAAAACGTCTGCATCAAGAAACTGAAAAGACATCTTGAACACTACACAAAGGGAACTTTGGCATTAAATGAGAAACAGCAACTGTCTGAAAAAACATCAGAAGCAACGGCAAGAGCCAAGATGCTGGATACATATAATAATCCATCAACTACCATCTATAAAATGATAGAACTGCTGGAAAGTTTGTAATTTGAAGATTATGGAGAATAGGGAAATAACATTAGCTGATATCTTTCTTGACATCTTGTCAGAATCACAAGATAAAGGTGCAAAACTAATGGCAGAGCGAATAAAAGCAGCTATTAAATCGCCAGAGATATTGGAGCTGGTAAATATATGTGTTATAAATGCATTGGGATATAAATCAAAAATTAGCAGCAAAACCGTAGATAATGCAATTGATAGTATTGTCAGTTTTGTACACTCTGAAATTGATAGTAGTAATTTATCGGATAATGATAAAGAGAAAGAAAAGAATTCATACAAACACTTTGCAAAAAGTCTCGGTAAAATATTAAAAGAGAATTTACAGGTGGCGCAACAGCTAATATAAAAGAAGTAATTATGGACATCTATAATTGGGGATAATATTATTCAAGCAGTGGAATATTGGTAAGTAATCGGAGGACAGATTCGTATTCGTTGAGGCAAATCCATGCGCAAGACATCATATATCAGAATTATAGCACCATTAATAGGCAATACATGTAATGCATTGGAATGAGATTATCAGAACCCTCATGGCCAGTCCGAAGTCATACCACAGTTCCTTATGAAGGTCTACCTTGAAAGAGGCCTTCTTTTCCGCCCTAAAAGGTGATTTGTACCACACGCTGTTTCTACGCTGTATTACCGGTTCATATCCGAATCCGGCTAAAAAATCAACAAGTCTGATGTCCTTTGCTTCCTGTATGTTCATAACATCTCATTTTCATGGATTTGGGCAAAGAACCGCTTT
>CAUHML010000288.1 GCA_959606905.1 uncultured Bacteroides sp.
TTTCGGAATATCAAAACGACGCCAGTCAGACCATGCCTCAAAACCATCAGCCATAAAGCCACTAATCCAGCGTTGAAGAGCAATTTTGTTAATTTTATCAGCATCAGTACCTGTATAGGCAACTGCTTCCTGTGCCAAATATTCATCAACACCTTCGGCCCCCCATTGTTCGAACGATGCCTTCACACCAGCTGCATAAAGCTGGGCAGGATCAGCCTGAATCCAGCCACGTTGAGCAGCCTCAGCCTCGATAAGCAACATACGAGCAGCAGTAATAATGGGAAAAGTAGAGGTTACCTGTGTGAGCGAAGGATTATAAAAACAGCAGACTTTGTTCCACGTATTCACATCTGCAGACTCAATACCCAAAGGCATACCTTGGTATTTATCAAAATTCTTCAAGTCTTCATCCGTTACGCCCGCCTCTGCCTGTGTCTTACCGAAAGGAATCAGTGAACAAGTAGAGAACAGACGGTTATCTTTCAACTCCTTCAGCTGATCTACATAATACTTATTAGGGACAAAATTATAATTATTGTTTACACCATTATAATATAAATATCCCACAGTATTGGCCTCAAAAGTATAATTCAAATTATAGGCATTTTCTTCAATACCGCCATCGGCGTAAGCTTGAGCAAAACGCGAGCGTCCTTCGGCAGGATCCACATCTGCCAGTTTTATAGCAAGCATCATACGGGTAGAAGCATTCAGTTTCTTCCATGCACGAATGTCACCATCGAACAGGATGTCGGCTGTACTCAACGAGCCACTTTCATTAAACTGATTATACGCTTCCCTCAAATCGGCATCTAACTTAGCATAAATCGTTTCCTGTGAATCAAATACCGGAGTAAAATTTTCCTCACCTGCCTGAAACGCTTCTGTATAAGGAAGTGGCCCTAGAGCATCTGTAAGGTGCATATAGATGAATCCCATCAATGTACGTGCAACCGCAATCTGATTGGCATTATCACCAAACTGTACAATGGCAGGTTTACCTTTTTCAGCCTCATCACTATTAAAGTCAATAATCTTCTCGCAGTTCTTCAACGGATAAAGATAATAAGAACTTGTACTCATAGTAGGTCCGCCAAACGCACCATACTGATTATTATTTTTCTCGGACATATACCCCGGATACATTTGCGTCCACGGGTAATAATAATTTGAGTTCATAGAGAAGTATTTCACATAAGTACAAGCGTATGTAAACAACATACCAGTATTAGCCTCCGACGGTTCATTGGGATCTTTGTTAATATCGCCAAAGTCAGTCATATCACATGCTGTGAATGTTGCTGCAAAACTCAGAGATAAAAATAATAATTTAATATATTTCATAATGATTCTTCGTTTTATGGTTTAAAAAGCAAGATTAACGGTAAAACCTATCGAACGGGTTGCAGCGGCATTACCACCCTCAAAATATCCCATACCAATTTCAGACACATCCACATTAGGACAAGCTGAATAGATCAACCATGGATTGGAAGCATTAATTGCCACACTGGCACGACTCAAACCGATATTTAGTTTCTTCAAAGTTTGTGACGGGAACACATACGACAATGACACTTCGCGAAGTTTCACGTAAGTACGGTCATACACCCATTCTTCCCATACACGGGAAGCTGTGGTATAATACAGTTTGGCATTGACATAGGTATCTACCTTATTACCATCCTGATCCACACCAGTCATGTGGATACCACCACCTTTGCTTACCGGTTCACGAACATTGACGCCACGGTCATTAAGTTCAGCTGTTTTATCAAGAATACCGCTACTGCTACCCCACATATTAGTATAGGATACAATCTGACCGCCTACAGAGAAATCAATATTAGCCGACAGACGGAAATTCTTAAAACTGATACTAGTATTAAAACCACCTGTGAAATCCGGATGGAAGTTACCCAGTTCATCTAGTGTATTCTGATTGTAAGTAGGTACATATTCACCACCATACAACGCCTTCTGCGAGGCACTCAGTTCATGGAAAATTATATTGCCATTGTCATCACGTTCCCATGTATTACCGGTTATCACACCAAGTGATTTACCAACCATAGCATAATTATACAAACGAGTTGTGAATGAAGTCCAATAAATAGAGTAAGAATCCACCCCATCAGCTAGTTCCACCAGTTTATTGCTATTCTTCGCTATATTGAAATTCATTTCCCATTTCCAGTTCTTAGTGGAAACGGGCATCCCGCCCAAACTCAATTCAACACCCCGATTACGAATTAAACCAGCATTCATCTTACGAGTGGAGTACCCCGATTGTGGAGCAGAGGTTACAGAGATTATCTGATCTTTGTCATCCCGAGTATAATAGTTGAAATCACCCCATAAACGATTATTGAACAAACGGAATTCCGTACCTATTTCATACGAAGTGGAAATAGACGGCTCAATATTATAATTTTTCTGAGAAGAAGGTTCATACATTGTAACATGTGAACCATAACTGGTATCTAGAGAATAAGTAGGATAAATATTATAAGCATCAAGCGTAGTACCTACCTGAGCCGCACTAGCACGCAGTTTCCAGAAATTCAGCCATTCTGCATTCACCCATTTATGAGCAAGGACAGAAGCGGAAAGGCCACCATACCAATAGCTATTGTGATTAGGACTCAACGTAGATGACATATCGTTACGGACAGAAGCATCAAGAAAATAAGTATCATCCCAGCCCATAGTAGCTGTGGCATAAACACTACGTTCCTTGTAATGTGTCTTCTTATTATAGGCCAAGGCAATAGTACCCGATGAAGCAGCCAAATTATAATAATTATCCAAAGACAAGTCATAATTTGTATTGGTATATGCATATAAATTATCGTATGTATAGTCACGTACTTCTGCAAAAAGAGCCGCATCTACCGTTAGTTTGTCTTTAAAGAATGATTGTCCCCAAGTCAAACGTCCTTGTACGGTCAAATCAATTAAACTGCTTTGATCCTGACGATAATTTGACCGGAAATTAATAGATCCTGAAGGACGTTCGCGTTCCAATTTGTAACCACGTATGTTACCATTTACGCGTACCCCTGCTTTCAAGTTATAAGGAAGGTCCACAGACACATCACCACTGAATACATTCCATTGAT
>CAUHML010000289.1 GCA_959606905.1 uncultured Bacteroides sp.
TCAGACAAAGTTATAAATTTAAGCAGAATATCTTTCTTTTGATTGTTTAAAATTTCCTACTTTCATTAGTACAAGTCCGATTACAATCCAGACCATTTCGCGTATACGGGTAATCAAAGCGGCATAGACTCCGTAAGCTCCGGAAAGGGAAAGGCCGCCTACGGCGAGGGCAAAGCCACCTTCACGACCTCCCAATTGCATAGGCAGGAAAAACAGCAGATTAGCAAGTAAAGAAGAGAAAGCCGCAATCAGGCAGCAGTCGGCAAAGCTGACATGGGTGGTCAGCACGTTCAGTATCAGCCATATTTCAAGACAACTGACTACACGGGCGGTATATTCCAGTAAGAGGGCGCTATAAAAGGTTTGTTTCTTTTGTTGGTGGAGAAGGGCAATTTGTTTGTCTATATTCTCCAACTTCTCTTTATGCGCGTTTGCAAAATGAAATACTTTCTTTTTCAGAAAAGGAATACGACCACCCATACGGACAAAAGCCACAGCCATCCCCTGCCGATAGCCTTTCATAAAAAGAATAACAATCAGCAAGCAAAAGACAGTAATAGCTCCTAAGATTATCCCCATCATCCACCCCACCGGATAGAGACAAACGTAAAGCAACACTGAACTTAACCAAAAGCAAAAGTGGGAAAAGATATGCATCATCACATAAAGAATCACGGAAGAGGTGGCGCGTTCTATTCCTATATAGGGTTTCAGCTCCATAATGCGATATGGTTCGCCTCCCATCAGCCCAACAGGAGTCACGTAATTAAGCGCAAAACCTGTTACTGTGAATTTGTAGAGCCGGACAAATGAAAACCCCGTCTTACCACCACTACGGATGATGATGTACCACGATACTGTATTAATAAGGTAGACAAACAGCCATAGCAACAAAACCAAAGGTAAATATACCCCTGCACGCTTCAAATTCAGCCAAAGCTCCTGATAATCCATATCAAAAGTGAATATCATTATCAGAACGGCAATGATACCAAAAGCGAGAAATATATTACGGTACTTGTTCTTCACTATTTGTGAGACTTATATCTATTTTTTATATGGGTATATATCTGCTTTTATATGAGTATATACTTGCTTTTTGTATGGGTATATATCTCACTTTATTCACATATAATCTTACTTTATATACGTATAATATCTTTCGAAGAATCTTTTGAACGCCGGGATTCTCATCAATATGTATTCGAATACCAGCCAACCGATTAACGCGCAAGAGATGCCAAGTAATACATCAATGATATAATGATGGCATGAATAAATAGCTGTTCCCCAAATGCCGACCATGATAATAGAGAAAAGAGTAACCACATACCACCTGCATTTACCAATAATGGCATACACCAATGCAACTACCATATAGGCCGCATGCAGTGAAGGCACTGCCGCAAAAACATTAGCATTACGCCCGTAGATAGAATCAAAGATGGTTACTCCGAAGAATGCATCAAAGCGTCCCAATCCTGCAACATTACCCGGTGTGTTTAATATCGGTTCGAAACCGTAGTTGATGGCATACCAAGGCGGAGCGGCCGGATGAATATAATAACCGGCAAAACCAATCAAATTGACAAACAAGAATACTAACGCAAAGCGAAGGTAGGTTTTTCTTTCTTTCTTGAAATACAGGCAAAGACCGAACAGGATGGGAACGGGAACCCAACAAAGGTAGAAGATTCCGGCAAAAACGTCCGCTATCGGCCAGTTGTGTGCAGCGAAGTATTCGCAAGGAGTAACCAGAAGACCATTATCCATTACTCCGAAAAGAGACTTTTCGAGATTATACAGTCCGGCCACATCAATCGGGTTCACTTCGTAGTTGGGGCAAATACGCATCCAGTCATACGAGATTCCAAAAATGGCGAAAGGTAACAGGGCCACAGCCAACTTACGAGTAGGTAATCCGGCAAAAAATAAAACTAAATAGAGTACCGCCATTAACAGGTGCTCGGAACGAAGCCCGATGAAGATACTTGTCAGCAAAAGGAAAAGAGCCATAATGACTGTCACAGTCAGGGCTTCTCTCTTCGACGGCATTTGAATATTCTTTATCATTATAATGTTTTGATTAGACAACTAGACTATTTACTATTAGACTATTTACTATTGGACTATTTACTATTGGACTATTTACGATGTACTATTTAGGATGTACGATGTAAATAGTAAATCGTCCAACAGTAAATTAATTCATTCTTTCATCACTTTGTAGCAATGTCTCACACGAGCAAATGCCGTGATATTGGCAAACAGGGCAACAAAAGCCAGAGGAACAATCATAATCAGGATTGGTTCGAAAGCGGTGATATCTTTGAAAACGCCACAGAACAAAGCTCCGAGACTGGTCAGCACTACGCGTTCCGGACGTTGCATGAATCCGACTTTACATTCAATTCCTAAGCCTTCGGCACGGGCACGCACATAGCTTACCATCAGTGAGCCGATTAGTGCCACAAATGCAATGAGTGCATAAAGGAAATAATCTTTCATTGATAAATAGTAACAGATACCAAAGAAAGTCATCAATTCACTGTAACGGTCGAGTACTGAATCGTAAAGCGCACCGAACTTGGAACTCATGTTGCCTAGGCGAGCTACACGTCCGTCCATCATATCGAACAGTCCGGCAAACAAAATCACACCTCCTGCCCAGCCGATAATGGCCAAATCGTTCTGTCCGCCATATATGCCGGCATATACAAACATACCTGCCGCTACTACATTCAGGATAAATCCGGTAGTGGTGATAAAGTTAGGAGTGATTCCTATTTTAATCATTCCGCGTATCAGGGGATTGATAATCTTATAAATCAACTGTTGTAAATAATCTCTGTAATTCATCTGTTTAAATCTGTTTATAGCTATTTTTATCTAAATCTTCTGTTTTCTCAATCTGTATATATCTAATTCTTTCGTTTTCTCATCAGTCTTTTCAATCCGTTTTTCAGTTTCTTTTTCCGAACAAACTTCTTATATCTATATTCCGGTAAACAAAAAAGCGTTGCATATTATAGTTCCAGAACAGTGCCACGATGACTGCCACTACCACTTTAGGAATAATGAAAAAATCTCCGAAATACAGGCTAAG
>CAUHML010000290.1 GCA_959606905.1 uncultured Bacteroides sp.
GTGATGATTCGAGTTCTCATGGACAGTATTTATTCTGATTATTGTTGTGTACTTTTATATTTCAGGAGCGTGCTTAATTGCGGACGATCCTGTGTGTAATTATTGGTCGGTTGGACAGATAAGGGATAATCACCCCATCGTGGACCGGCAGACCAGTAAGTTCCGTTTATTCCATTTTCTTGTAGATATTTAAGTGCTGCATCAAGAATATCCATCCAACGGCCGTCAGTATCAGGTATACCATATTCACCAACGAATCCACGTTTATTATTTTCTTTCAGCCAGTCAACAAAAGGTTTCAAACGAGCCACCCCTGTTTGAACGGTTGCACCATCTTCATCATATCCTTTATTATAGTTTCCGGAAGAATCCGAATCGAAATATATATGTGCCTGGAATATCAGGTTATTACTTGGATCTGTAAGAGTTTTCAGATTGTCACTGCATTCTTTCCATCGTCTGGCAGAGCTGAATTCGTCTCCGCTAACTATGATGGTCGTTTTAGTATCTATAGTGCGGATGGCATTAATGCAGGCTTGGGCTATGTTAACCCATGGTGTCGATGCCAGCATTTCGTAGGGCTCATTCATGATGTCGTAACCCCAGATATTTTTATAGTCTTTAAACTCTTTTGCCAGTTTCTTCCATACGTCACAGAAATTGTCAACAGTGCATCGTGCATTACCAATGATTGCATATTGATTATTTTGTGAACTTTGACCGTCGCAATATACACAATATCTTCCAAAGTTATGCATATCCAGAAGTATCTGTATGTTTCTATCTTCAGCGGCTTTGACGAATTTCTTCATTTTTGCCAGCTCTGTTGCATTTAATTCCCCATTCATTGTGGGTTGTATACGTTCCCAACGAAAAGGAAAACGTACCAGATAAAGGCCTTTGGCTTTAAAGTAATCCAAATCTTTTTCTGTGGGATAACCATAGTGGGTACCATCCACCCCCGGATACACATTCCCAAATTCAGCTCCTGACAGGTTAACTCCAAAATAAGCTGTTTGTTTGGTTGGTTGAGGCTCATCACTATTTTCTTCTTCGTCTGATTTGGAACAAGATGAAAATAGAAGTGCTACAATCGTTACTAATGAAAATAAGTCTTTTAGCATAAATCGAATCTTTTTGATTATGAGGGAACGCCCATATTAAAGCGTTCCCTTTTTTATTTTTACTTATGAACAAATCTGAAATTACACATACTTAAATCAAAATCCTGTGCAGATTCAGGAGAGAATATGATTTTGAAAGCTGTGTTGGTACTGGGATCGATGGAACTGGGCAACAATGATTCTGTGTCAGCACTGATCCGTACTGTTTGCCATCCGCCATAAGTATTGACCGGAATTCCTCCTTTGGAAGGATACCATCCATAATCTCCTAAGATGATACGCGCTTGGGCTGATATCGGGAATTTAGCTCCAGTACAGATTTCAAATCTTAAATCGTATGATGAAAGATCTGCGGCTACTTCTGCTGGTACAGTAATATATCCGGCCCACATAACCATCCATCCCCAAGCTTTCACGGAATTATTGAATCGAATATATTTTCCTCCTTCTACTAATGGTTCCGGTTGTCCTTCTAATGTGCCGTCACATAAGAAATTTTTCGGGGCATCAGGGAATTGGCTGGAATGTGTAAAAGCACCGCTTCCCGGCCAATTATTGAAATCAAAAAGTTGAGATACTCCCGGATCCATGTATGTGAGCTTGTATGCTTCATCCATATTGGCTCCTTTTATAGTAAGGGTAGATTTCGGAGTGGCATTTGCCGGGATTTCTATTGTCAGTTCTGTACGAGTGGCATCGATTACATTTACCGGTAAATTACCTAAATTAACAATTGCTTCTTCGATTGTAATACCGTAAAGGTCAAAGTTGTCACCTGTAATAACTGTCGTATCTCCCGGTTGGGTAAATTCATTCTTGAGTCCATTGATTGTTAAATCAGGGATGGAAACAACAAAAGGAATACTTAGTTCTCCGTGTTTGGTTGTAATATAAATCGTGTTGGTCACTTCTTTAGGAAGTGCACGGGGAATAGGTGCGAGAAGCATATCGTAGGTCGAATATACCTCCTTGCTGTCCACTTCGATATCATTGAATTTTAGAGAGGTGATGTCTCCGAGATTTGTTCCCTCAATTCGTACTACTTGTTCGAAATTCGCTCCCTCAATGGGAAATTCAGCATCTGTTGCCAAAACAACTTTGTCTACAGTCGGAGCACCTGTTGACGGTTTGTTTTCTTTGGCTTTCAGATCGTCGACTTCAACAATATCCGTACAGGATGTTAAAGCAAATATGGATGCTGCGATTATTGCAAAATATTTTATTTTCTTCATAATCTGTTTTATTACATGGTTATAAGTGATTAATCCCAGCCAGGATTATTCTCATTAATTCCTTGGTTCGTCAGGATTTCAAGAGTCGGAATCGGGAATAGCAGATGTTTACTGGAACGTTGTTTTACGTTATTGGCTTCATCCATTCCGCCTAGAGCATTCATTGCCTGCAAATAAATTCCCCAACGTATTAAATCCCAACGACGATCGCCTTCCAAGGCTAATTCCATTGCACGTTCTTCAAGGATTGCAGAACGCAGGCTGGTTTTATCTGTAAAGTTTGCCAGTTCTTTACCTGTTGCGTTACTACGGGTGCGGACATCATTTAAAGCGTCTACCGATTCTTTTGTCGGACCATTTAATTCATTAGCTGCTTCTGCAAAAATTAGAACAACATCAGCATAACGTAAAAATGGGTAATTGGCATCTGTACGAGGTTGAGTCTGATCGGCTATTTGTTGTGAATATTTAGTGGTGAAAGCAAAGAACTGTTCTGAACCTGCTTCATCACATCTCCATCCGGAGGTTACTTTTGGATTATCGAACGGAGGCTCTTTGGCTTCAACCATACGTTGCCATTTCCCGAAGTTCGGATAGTATGAACCACCACCCCAACTTGTATCGGAGTTCTGACGTATCCAACAATGCAACACTCCTTTGTCCACGCGGTAGTCTTTTTCTTCAAACAATAGATACCAGTGTTTTCTACATCCTACCGTTAA
>CAUHML010000291.1 GCA_959606905.1 uncultured Bacteroides sp.
TTTACAAAAGAAATACTCCTTTTTATGCTACGGAAGAAGGAACATTCCCTATCACAGCATTTTCAGGTATGACCACTTTTATCATGCAGAGAGAACTTAATGACTTAAATGAGGAATATACAAAACTACAATGGTATAAAGATACTAATACACATTAGAGAATATGTAGGATAACTTTCTATGGAATGACATTTGGGGAGAAATCTTTTATCAGTTCAAAGAGATAAGACATATATAAAGATCTACTACTTTTTTACATCAATAGAATACAATTTAATTATTATAATATACAGAAAATTATTAGCTCAAAGGAATAGAATTAACAGAAGAAATTATTACTAAACATTGATGTTACTATTCAAAGAAATAAATAACTAAGATAGTTATTCTATAAGTTAAAAGGGGCTGTCCCTGAAAAACAGCCCCTTTATATTATATACCAATTTTAATATTATTCGAATGCAATTGTAGCGGTTGTCACAATGCCTGCGAAGTCAGTGAATGTTAGAACTAAAGTACCCTTATCACCGATTTGGGTATTTACCAATTTAATACCTTCGCTATCTGAAACGGCAGTAACATTATTCAAGCCGTCTACGCCATAAGCTACTTTAACTTTGTCTGCAGCAGTAGAATTAGATTCTTGAACAGTTACACCTTCGATTGCAGGAATGCTATTGCATACAGCAGATTCTCCCTTACCATACTGTAATGCCAAACCATTCTTCTTATTATTAGCAGTAGTAAGTTTAGCGATAGTAAAGTCCGCACCAACCTTAGCAGTTGCACCAGCTACATTATTAGTATAGTAAACCAACTTAGCACCTTCAAAGATAGACATGATCTTAGTAGTGAACTTAGAAGACTTAACAGTCAAGTCATTTACACCTCCAAATGTATAAGAAGCTACAACACCCAATTCATTAACTTTCAAAGTCTTATTAGTATTTTGGATATTCTGTAGAGTTACAGAAGCACTTGATTGGTTTGCTATAACATCCTTATTATCCACTTTGTCAATTGCCAACTTGATATCATTTACAGCAGCCTTTGTATTGGGAAGGAATGCTCTTGTGAAGTTTACCACAGGTGTATTAGCAACTGAAGCTGTCAAACGGGCAACAAACTTACCATCTTCCCAAGCAGTTGTGTTCTTGAACAGTTTATCCCAAGCAGGCAGAGCAACTGTTACAGGAATTGTAACTGTCTTGATTGTGCTAACGGCAGTACCTGATTTTTGATCCTTGATTGTCAAAGTCAAATTATAGTTACCTGGCTTAGCCTTAGCATTAACATTACCATTTACGGCAATCTTCATCCAACGGATATTGCGAGCATCTGAGTTAGCTAATACTACTTCACCATTATTTGCTGATCCATCTACAAATTTATCAGCAGGTTTACCATCCTTATCAGTATAGAATGTTACATTAGTAGAAGTCAAGTCATTTGCCAAGAAATTAACTTGATCTTTAACATTTTCAACAGTAATCTGAGTTAACTTATTAATTTCTTCAGCATTAGCAGCAGACAAGCTAGAGAAGGCATCCTTCAAATCTACAACAATAGCATTTAAATCTCCGCTGTCATCCAAACCTAATTCATAAGTAGTAGCGGCGATAGTTTGAGTATCATCAGATTTGACACCACCAATCTTCAATGTTATGTTTTTGGTTGTTTCCTTTCCGTCAACACTCATGATATGGACAGTAGCAATCACTTCTTCTGCTTTTGCAGATTCTTTAATAGACAGATTCATACCATTAGCAGAAACGCCTAACTTTTCAGCTTTTGCTGTCTGAGTACCTTCAAAAGCAATGTAACCATCATAGAACTTAGAATCTGAGCAAACTAATGATGAAGAGCCAACAGGTACTTCAATATTACTGTTGTTGTCCAGTGCTTTGTTATGATTGTTTCCTATTGATTTCAGGTTAGTTGTACTCAAAGTAATACCATTTCCAACTGTTGTAGCATTTGTAATGGCATTATCTTTAGCCACTTTTACAGCAATTGTATAATCGGTATAAACTTTACCATTAATACGTAAAGCGTACAATTTTGCATTATAGGTGGAATTATCCCATGCACCAAATACTTTTGTAATATTATCTTTAGTAACATCACTCTTCAAAGTGATAGCTAAATTCCATTTACCATTAGTTGCAGCAGCTCTAGGAGCGGTTGCAGCACCATCAGTACTATTCGGAGTGGCAACGATATTAACGGGAGCGATATCACCTTTTGTGTCAATTAATTCAAGTGTCATGCCTGATAAATCCACACTGGCAGGAGTAACAGATAATAATCCTTCAGCAGGTGCTATTTGTCCAATCATCAACTGGTTGGCTGCAATATTTCCTTTGGGTCCTTTCCAATCAATCTTTCCATTGCTCTTATAGCCCCAATCAAGCCCAGTTGCAGAAGAGGTGGTGGTAACAGCTCCGAATGTTAGATCGCCAATCATGATTTCTGTAATTGTAGAAGAGGCAGTCGGTAATTTGATAACCTTTTCACCATCAGCACTATATACTGTCAATGTATAGCCTGTAGCTTCAGTTCCAGTAACAGTAATACCAGATACAGGGATATTTGTATTTTCATATTCACCCTTTTCATTCAAAGTGTACCAATATCCACCTTCTGCTTTGACAGGAGCTTTTGCAGCATCTTTGGCAGGGAAAATACCTGTACCTTTACCATCAATCTTCAATTCACCAGTCTTTTCATCAACAGTAACTTGCTGAGCATCTTTACCCGGAGTTCCAGGAGCACCAGCTTCACCATCTTTTACATCCAAAGTAACGGTTACAGTACTTCCTTTAGAGAAAGTAAAAGTCATTCCTTTGCCATCAGCAGTCTTGGTGATACCTGTTACATAATCACCATTCTCTACTTTTGTCTGCAAAGCTGCCAGCTGAGATTTCAAATCGGTCAACGTAGCGTTGATCTCATCGATTTCGTCATCATAGTCTTTACAAGATACAAACGTTCCTGTTGAAGAAACCATCAAGGCTC
>CAUHML010000292.1 GCA_959606905.1 uncultured Bacteroides sp.
GCGGGCGGTTGAAGAACAAAATGAGTACGGGTACATCTACAAGGAACGGTTTCATGGTTTCTTTATCAATTCGGGGTGAATATAAATGGCATGGATTTTCTGTTTGTCTTTGGGAGGAATGTCCATGTAATTCTTATATAAATCTTTCAGGTAAGCATCTGGGTTGGCAGGTGCCTTGAATGGTTTCCCTTCAAAAATTATTTCTGATATGGGAAATACAGAGTCTTTGCGGTGCATGATACCGTATCCATTGTTTATCAGAACATTGGAAAGATAAGTATCTTTTTTGTAGAGCAGACCAAGCAGATTCCATATTCCTTTGAACAGCCAGTATTTTGTGCCGAAGTAAAAGAATTCTGCGAAGGCACGTAGAGAATAATAATGTTGCGTATGCAGAATGGAATAGCTTTTGGAGATTCCTTTGGTTAGCTTCTTTACCCATGATTTGGGTATGCTGGGGTAATCAATAAATGGGAATATATCTACAAAAAGCCCCTTTTGATAATCCGCATTAAAATTATCGCCGAATTCTACATACAGAGAGTTCAAGTCCCTCACTTTTATAATCGGTTCCTTGCTTGAAGGATCACTTTGTGGGGTTTGGAGGAATAACCCTTCGGATAGTTCGTCAGGAGCTACTTCTATGAATTTTTGCATATCGGCCAATGGCATTCCTATATCTATATCATCATCCCAAGGGATGAATCCTCCGTGGCGCACGGCTCCCAATAATGTACCTCCGTCCAGCCAGTAGGTCAGGTGGTGCTTTTGGCAAATACGGTCCATTTCTTCTAATATGGAGAGTTGCTTCAGTTGGCAGGCTCGCAGGTTATTGGCTACATAGGTAGATAGAAATTCATTTTTCATACTTTATTTCTTTTTACATCAATTACTTGTCCTGTAAATTCGGAAACCAATGACTGTATGGTGGCAATTGCGACCTTTTCTGCTGATAATAGGGTGTTCTCAGGTTCTGTTCCGAAGTTTTTTACGCGCATGGGAGTTTTGGTACGTTCGGGGTTGATGCAATTAACAGCAATGCCAAACGGTTCCCATTCTTGTGCGATAGCTTGTACAAAGTTTACAATGGCCGCTTTCGTAGAGGAATAGATGCTGTAGAAAGCTCTGCCGCGAGTATAGGAACTGGAGGTGAAGAAAACTAATTTCCCTTTGCTTTCTTTTAAATAGGCGTACGCCTCCATCGCTACGTTGATAGTTCCCATATAGTTGGTGCTCACCGCATTGTATATCGTTTGATAGTCCGAACTCATCAAAGGCTCTTTGTTGAGGACGCCAGCCGTGTTGATGATATAGTCTATTCTGTGGGTTTGTAAGAATACTTTTTTTAGAGCATCGGCCACTTGTTCCTTTTTGCCTACATCCACACCGTTCATGCTTCGGGAAAAACAGAATACTTTTGCTTGTTTCTCCTGTAGCATACGGGCTGTATGTTCTCCTATTCCATAGCTTCCACCGAAGATGACGGCTACTTTGTCTTTCAGTTGGCTTTCATTCAATGGAATTTCATTCAGCTCACTTTTACGTAACTGGAAGAATTTGTCCAATAGGTAGGTATCTTCTTTATAGGTCAGCTTCATGTTGCTTTCCTCGCCTGTAACTACATATACAGGTACATCGGGTAAATATTTTACAACAACCCCACAGTCATCGGTAACTTTGAAATGTTCGTCTTTCAAGGCGATTTCATAAGCGTGGCTGATGGTTTCCAAATGAAAAGCTTGTGGAGTCTGCCCCCGTTTTAGTTTGGACCGGTCGGGAATCTGATGAATGAAATCTCCATCTACTTCGATAATGGTGTCAGTGGCAGGCATGGCGACATCAATAGCTGCATATGTTTCCAATGCTTTGATGACATCATTTAGAATACGTTGGCTGACCAATGGACGTACAGCATCATGGAAAATCAGGTTGACATCGCTGCCTTCGTAAGCTTTGATAGCCGAAAGGCTGGAATGAAATCTTTCCTGACCGCCTTTCAGAATCTTCTTCACTTTTTTCCATCCATTCTTGATAATGATGGACTCAAAGTCAGCAATATAAAAAGGATTGGAAACAATGGCAATTTCATCGATGTGCGGATTGCTTTCGAAAGCATCTATTGTATGCTCGACTACCATTTTGCCCGCTACTTTAAAAAATTGCTTGGGAGTGGACAGACCTAAGCGGCTGCCTATACCTCCTGCTAATACGATTGCGATATTTTTTCTCATTTCTTTTGTTTATCGGGGGACTATGCAAAAGTAGTAATTAATTAGCATTTATAAGCGATGTTGTTTATATTTGCCTTAAAATTTAATGAGAATGGGTAAAATTACATTTGTACCGGTAGGAGGACTGGCTAACCGTATGCGTGCGGTGGCTTCGGCCGTGACACTGGCAGCGAAGAGTGATAGTGATTTAAGTATCGTTTGGTTTCAGGATTGGGCGCTAAATGCACCGTTTAGCCAATTGTTCAAACCTGTGGACAGGAAGATTGCCTGTTTGCGGGATGCTTCGCAGTTGGATTATGCATTGTTGGACAGACCTCGTTCCAGGAATTTTCATTTCCCGCTTTTGTTTCAGAAACTGTTTTTCAAGTCTTGCCTGTACGAGCGTTCTATTACTCCTTTATGTAATCGGCATTTTGATTTTGAACGGTGGGTTAAAGAAGGTAGCTGTGTTTATATGGCATCATATACCGCTTTTCAACCTTATGATTATGTATGGATCAGTCGGTTATTTGTTCCGGTAGAAGAGGTTATGGAAGAGGTGGAAAACCGTTGTCGGAATTTTTCGGATACCATGATTGGTATGCATATCCGTCGTACAGATAATCTGGCTTCTATCCGGCAAAGCCCTATCGAGTTATTCTATCAGAAACTGGATGAGGAGATAAAAGAGGACGATAAGGTGGCTATCTATTTGGCTACAGATTCGGAAGAGGTGAAGCGGGAGATGAAAGAGCGTTATGGTGACCGGATATTCTGTTCCGGAAAAAAGGCAGACCGTG
>CAUHML010000293.1 GCA_959606905.1 uncultured Bacteroides sp.
CCATTGTTTTCCGTATTTATTTGTCGGGCTCTTATATTATTTTAGTAACTCTGTTTCTATATTTAATTTGATGTACAAATAGTTATAATTTTAGTCTGGTGTTCGATTTCTACCCAATTTTGACCAATTTTTCAATAAAGTGTATCTGTTTTGCTGCTATTTTTGTGTATTCGAATTTTTAGGTATGAAACTATGAAACACAATTTATGCCGGACACTTCTGCTTTTTGCCGGAGTATTCCTCTTTGCAACTATAGATGCACATTTTAAGACTACTCCTCAGTCACCTGTTCATATTACTGAAACCGACGAACTGGTTTATAAATCGTATCCTAACGGCGATCGGATACCTGATTTTTCTTTTTGTGGTTATCGCCAATCTGAGTATCCCATTCCTTGGGTGGATGCAAAAGTATATGTTCCTGTCGTGGATGGAGATGCAACCGGTCTTATTCAGCAGGCATTGAATTATGTAGCCTCTCTTCCTATGGAACCGGATGGTTTCAGAGGTGCAGTTCAGTTAGCTCCCGGTAACTATGAATTGAAAGGTAAACTTTTGATGCGGGCTGACGGAGTGGTTCTCCGTGGTAGCGGATGCCATAAAAATGGAGGAACGGTTTTACGTGCATTGGGACCGATGAAAGATGAATTGATTCGTGTTTTGGGTTATAATAATGCGAAAACGGAAGACACTATTCATATTGCCGGGCAGTATGTACCTGTAAATGCTACGGTTATTCCTTTGAAACAAACTGCAACATTGAAGGTGGGAGATAAAATACGCATTGTCCGTCCATCAACAGCCGGATGGCTTTCGGTGCTTGGTACGGATAGATTGGGCAATGAACAGGAATATAATTTCTCGAAATGGACTCCCGGTCGTCATGATATGGTGTGGGAGCGTACTGTGGTTGCTGTTACCTCTGAAAGTATTACCATAGATGTACCATTGACCATGAGCCTTGATCCCAAGTATGGTGGTGGGTATATTTTACCTCTTTCATGGACTGGGAGGATTAATAATGTCGGAATAGAGAATTTGTGTTGCGATTCTGAATATGATCATACTAATTTGAAAGATGAGAACCATCGTTGGCAGGCAATTACCTTCAATCATGTGAAAGATGGATGGGTACGAAGAGTGGAGGCTCATCATTTTGCAGGTTCGGCGGTAATGGTATTGGAGGGAGCGATGCAGGTGACTGTGGAGGATTGTAAATTTCTGCATCCCGTGTCCGAGATAGCCAACCATAGGCGTTATGCTTTTCATACTTTGGGACAACTAACTCTTTTTCAGCGTTGTTATTCTGAAGAGGGGTACCGTGATTTTACAGTTGGGGTTGCCGTACCTGGACCTAATGCTTTTGTACAATGTCATTCCGAACGGCCTTATAGTTTCAGTGGATCTACTGGTGGCTTCTCTAATGGTATTTTGATGGATAAAATAACGGTGTCAGGAGGAATTATTCAATTGGGTTATCGGGATATGGCAGATCAGGGAGCCGGTTGGGTGGCGGCTAACTCTATGTGCTGGCAGGGACGAGCTTCACAGACTCATTGTGTTACTCCTCCTACAGCTCATAATTGGGCTTATGGAATGTGGACGCAACCTTTTGGTAATGGCCATTATGAATTGTCGCATACTTTTGTCAAGCCGGAAAGTTTTTTTTATGCTCAACTGGCGGCTCGTATGGGTAAATCTTCAATGGAAGAAAAGAAAATATTTGTGTACACTACTGATGAAACTACGAAGCCAACTCCCGAGTACGCTCATTGGATGTCTGTACAGTCATTAAAACCGGATATGCGAATGGATGTATGGATAGACAGTATGATAGTGAAATATCCTTTGGAGATAACCCAGAATAATGCTCCTCTTTTAAACGAAGTGAACTGGCGGCCTGAAAAAGAGAAGCATGTGGTCATGGCAGAACCTTTACAAGTGAAAAATGGCTGGATTGTGCGGGGAAATCATATTCTCATTAACGGAACTTATTTTCGCAAGAATATTCCCGGTACTACAGGATGGCAGGGCAAAGGATCACTCAGTCAGTTTGTTCCGGGACGCACCGGTACGGGATATACCGAAGAGCCAGATAGTGTTGCGCAAGTATTATTGCTTTCGGGAGCACATGTGCTTCATCATCGTACAGGATTGTGGTATGAGCGTCGTCGTAATGATCATGAGCGGAATATGCATGCTGATGCTGAAGTTTGGGCTCCTTTTAATGAAATGCCTTATAGCCGTAGCGGGCAGGGGGAAGCTCAGGATCGCTTAAGCAAATATGATCTGAATAAATTCAATCCTTGGTATTGGAATCGTTTGAAGCGATTTGTAGATGTGGCGGATCGAGACGGACTGGTTTTGTTACATGATCATTATAACCAGCACAATATCATAGAAGAAGGAGCACACTGGTGTGATTATCCTTGGCGCTCTGCTAATAATATAAATCAGTTGGGATTTGCGGAAAAGACTGTTTTTTCGGGGGACAAGAGAGTGTATATGGCAGAACAGTTCTATGATATTACTCGTCCGGTTATCCGTGAATATCACAGTAAATTTATTCGTCAGAGTGTAAATGTGTTCCATGACAATAATGGTGTGGTACATAGCATTGGATTGGAATATACCGGACCATTGAATTTTATGAACTTTTGGTTGGAAGAGGTCAATGCGTGTGATAACCATCAGTTAGTGGCGTTGACAGCAACAAAAGATGTGCAGGATTCTGTCTTGAAAGATAAAAAACATACTTCAATGGTTGATGTGATTGATATCCGTCAGTGGCATTATCGCGCAGATGGAACTTTATACGAACCTCAGGGAGGGGTAAGTCTGGCTCTTCGCCAGCATGCGCGACTGATTGATCCGGGCACGGTATCTTGTGCCAGTGTTTATCGTGCGGTACGTGAATATCGCTGTAAGTATCCTGATAAAGCTGTGGTTTATAATGGTAGTACAATTAGAGTTCCTCGTAATGCTATGAATTGGGCTATATTTA
>CAUHML010000294.1 GCA_959606905.1 uncultured Bacteroides sp.
ACGATCAGGCTTTAAAAGATCCGGATGGAAACTATGGATATCTGATTGAAGAGCTAGGGGCACGGATTCTCCAGACTGATCGTCCGGGATTCATGCTGGATTATTTGAGAAAAAAGGGATTGCATGATTAATCGTCTGAAGACAATGAGGTAAAATGTATTGTTTGGCACACAGATAACGTCGATGATATAAACAGACGTTATCTGTGTTGCTTTTATCTATTCTCCAAGTGAAAATAAATTTGAGATTTGGCTTAGGTTACTAAAATAGCTATATTTGGCTCACTGAATCGACATGAGTATATAATATGAAAAAGTCAATAATAGCATTTATCAGTCTTATTACTCTTTGTATTGAGCCATTAATGGCATCTGCCGAGTTTTCCTTTAAGAAATATCAGGTAGAGAACGGACTGTCTCATAACACAACCTGGTGTGCAATTCAAGATAGTTATGGCTTTTTATGGATAGGGACAAGTAACGGGCTGAACTGCTATTATGGTAGCGGAAATAAGATTTATCGGAATGTTTTAAATGACAAATATTCTTTAGGGAACAACTTTGTCAGTTCTCTGATGGAAGAGGGTGAAGACCTTTGGATAGGAACAAGTTCCGGACTATACATTTATGATCGCTCTGACGATCATTTCTTGTATTTTGATAAGACAACCAAATATGGAGTGTTTATTAGTTGCGAAGTCAAGAAAATTGTAAAAACGAAAAATGGCTTGATCTGGATCGCTACCTTGGGGCAAGGCATCTTTATTTATGATCCGGCAAAAGATGTTTTGACTCAAAATAGTATTCGGACTTTTTTTGCTTGGGATATTTGCCAGGGTACGGATTCTCTTGTCTATGTTTCTTCTATGCAGGAGGGGTTACTTTGCTTTGATGAAGAGGGAACTTTTCTGCAGAACTATCCGGTTTCATCCGAATTGAGTATTGGCAATCAAAGGATTAACTGTCTCCATAGTATTGAACATGAGATTTGGTGTGGCGTGGGGACGAATTCGTTAGGGTGTTATCAGGAAGGAAGTCGGGAATTAAAAATATATGATACATCTGCAGAGAGTTTCAGTTCTATTCTTTGTCTGATGGACTATAGCGAGAAAGAAATGCTGGTTGGTACGGACAATGGCGTTTATTTGTTTGACCGTGAGCGTAAAACATTTCGTAGGGGAGACTCTCCGTTTGGTTTATGGACTTTGAGTGATCCGACTGTACACGCGATGATGTGGGATAATGAAGGCACGCTTTGGGTAATGACTAATTCCGGCGGAATAAATTATATGTCTAAACAGTCGAAGCGTTTTTCTACTTATTCCCTGTCTTTGACGGGGATGGAAAAAGCAGATAGGGGGATAGGACCTTTCTGTGAAGATCGGGAGAAGAATGTTTGGGTGGGAACCCGGAATGGATTGTGGTTTTTCAATTCACAAACTCATTCTTTTTATGAGTATTCTTTGAAGAAATCGAATATAAGATACGATGTACGTAGCTTGTTGTTGGAGGGCGATAATCTTTGGGTGGGAACTTATGCTGAAGGATTGCATGTATTGAATCTGAAAACCGGGAATATTAAAAGTTATACTTATTCCCGTAATATCCCGAATACGCTTTGCAGTAATGATGTACTAAGCCTTTTTAAAGACCGTAAAGGAGAAATCTTTATCGGAACAAGCTGGGGATTATGTCGCTATAATCCGCAATCGGATAATTTTATAACTGTGATTAATGTCGGTGCTATGGCTTCTGTAACTGATATCTATGAGGATATGTACAATAATCTTTGGATTGCGACCTCAAATCGTGGCGTTTTCTGTTATAATACAGTTGGTGAAGAGTGGAAGCATTTTGAACATATCCGGGAGGACCTGACTACTATTACGAGTAACTCTGTGATAACATTATTTGAAGATAGGAAAGGTACGATGTGGTTTGGGACCAATGGTGGAGGATTATGCTCTTTTTCCAAAGAAACAGAAACTTTTGTTGATTTTGATCCGGAAAATGTCTGGTTGCCGGATAAGGTTATTTATTCGATAGAGCAGGATCAGGCAGGCAATTTTTGGATTTCCTGTAATTCCGGGTTATATCAGTTTAATCCTACAGATAAGAATAAGAACCGGCTTTTTACTATAAATGACGGTTTGCAGGGGAATCAGTTCACGGCGCAATCTTCATTGGCTTCATCGACAGGGAAGTTGTATTTTGGAGGAGTGAACGGCTTTAATGTTTTTGAACCGAAAGAATTTGCAGATAACACCTACCTTCCTCCTGTTTATGTTATGGATATCAGTTTTCCTAATTTGAATAATGAGCGGGAAGTGAGGCGGCTGCTCCAGCTGGATAAGCCTTTTTATACAGTTGATAAGATAAGATTACCTTATAAGAATAACAGTCTTACCATCCGTTTTGCGACACTTAGCTATGAAGATCCTCTTAGAAACCGTTATGCGTATATTTTGAACGGAGTAGATAAGGAATGGATTAACAACTCTTCTAATAATACGGCTTCCTATACCAATCTTCCTCCGGGGGAGTATGAGTTTTTGGTTCGTGGTTCGAATAATGACCATTATTGGAATGAAAAGGCAATTTCTTTATGGATTGTGGTTACTCCTCCCTGGTGGCGGACTACTATTGCTTATGTCGTATATGCATTGTTGTTACTTGCCGTCATCGTATTTCTTGGTTGGCGTTGGAATTTGTATGTCAGGCGTAAGTATAAACGTCGGATGGAGGAGTATCAGACTACCAAAGAAAAAGAAATGTATAAATCGAAAATCAATTTTTTTATTAATCTGGTACATGAAATACGTACTCCGCTAAGTTTGATTCGTTTGCCGTTGGAGAAATTGAGAGAAGAGGAAATCAAAGGGAAAGAGAACAAGTATATTTCTGTAATAGAAAAGAATGTAGATTATCTATTGGGAATCATCAATCAGTTACTTGATTTTCAGAAGTTGGAAAGTAGTGCTTTGCAGTTGAATTTGA
>CAUHML010000295.1 GCA_959606905.1 uncultured Bacteroides sp.
TATATCAACTTTTGTTTTTGAAATAAGTTTTTCTAATTCCTCTGCCAACATATCAGCATCTTTTTGTGGTAATATCTTCTTCAATGCATATAATCGTGAATAAAGATTTGTATTATCCGGAAGTACATCTGCACTATCCCTATTATCTGGAATTACCACAGAAGAAGTCATACCAACCACCATAGAAGGATGCGCACAATAATTTCTTAGATTTCTAACTGCATCTAACCATGTGTCCATCTGCTTTGTTACTTCCTTTTTATAGTTATTTTGTGAATATGTATAAGCTAATAAATGTAACAGAGGATAGGAAATTACAGAAATAAGTATCCCATGTTACATTGTCATCATCGACATGCCAAAATAGGAATGTAGCAATCGGATAATCCAAAAGAATGGAGTCCCACAGCTTCTCAATCTGCTCCATACTCCATACATACTGTCTTTGGAACGCAGGCATTACGTACTTGCCATCTTTTATATTCTAAATAACCTCATATATCGTAACGCTGCTGTCAATTAATACGCTCATGTTTACTCCCCTCCCTGATAAAAGCTATTTTTGTATTGCAGTAAGACTTTCTCAACCTCACTCCAAATCCATACTCTTTCACCATCATCTTCAAAAACTTTTCCATGTGATTTAGGACCGTCAATCTTCATCTGTGAGTAGTTGTTTTTGAAAGTCGGAACATACAGGTCGGGATGATTCTTATCACTACACAGCCTCTCCATCATTGTCAAAGTAGCTTCTCCGGCAATATCTACTGCCTCGAAGTATGCTCTGATAATTTTGTGGTTGTACTGAGTAGGTCTTAATGACCATATAGGAATACGCTGAATTGCTTTTCCGTAATAATCTTTGCTTTCATTAGCCCTATTTGCAGCCTTTGGATTGTATTCCTGAGAAGCCTTTTCAAACGATTTTGCAATATACCAACGCATACAGGTCTCAATAGCTACATTCTCACTCTCATTTGTAAGGTTTAATGCAAGGCAAAACTTCTCATATATATCAGAATCTACAGCAAAACAAATTTTCTTTTCCATACTACACCGCCTCTCAAAAGGTACAATAATCTACCATCCAGTATAACTGTTTTATTAGTGTTTTGTCAATACTAATCGACTCTTGAGTATATACAAAAGCCCCCGCCGAAGCGAGGCGCCAATAATCTGAACTGTATTTACCTGTGGATATCCACGCTTGTGCCAGATTTGAATTCCACGATAACTTTCTCATGAACAATATTCAAATATGTATCAAGACTCATTGCCCTTCTGCCATTTTCAACACTTTTGATAGTATCCAATGATACATCCGCCCGTTCTGCAAGCTCTGCCTGCGTAATTCCAAGCCTTCTGCGTTCTTTTCTGATATTCTCTGCAATAATTTCGTATATGTGCTCTCTTTTCCCCATAGCCCCATCATCCTTTCTGACTTATCGCATTATATCAGAAATTATTATGGGTTTTGCTCTGTAAATGCGTATGGTAAATATCTACGTCCACCTTCCTGTCCAGCAAAAAAATACTTTTTCCGTGAGGTCACAATTTGTGACCTCACGGAATCAATTTCACTATTAGATAGTCGAAACATAAAATCTTCCGGAAATCTTTCTATATTTCTTTTTACTTGTTGATTTAGCTTTTTTACTTCATAGCCATAAATTTCTGCCAAATCTTTATCCAGCATTACCTGCTGTCCACGAATTATATACACTTTACTACGAATATCATCTGTAGTAATCAATTCTTTTGTTTCTTCCATTCTTCCCTCAAACAAATCGGTTGCAATTTCTATAAGCGACTTATATCGTTCCATTATCGTGAAGCCACAAATTGTGATTTCACAGGTTAATCCTCCACTATACTCTCCATCTGTTCCAACTTCTGCAAGGCTTTCATATACGCCATCAATCGTTTATACTGCGCATCTCCAAGGCTGTGAATCTGCTTTAAAATCTTAATATCCGACCTGGTAACTTCATAATCCATATCTGCATCTTTATATTCCGGATCAATTCCTTTTCCAGTCAAAAGCTGTTCGGGAGTAATCTCCAATGCATCACATATAGACAACAGACAGTCCGCTTTGGGATTCGTCTTTTTCTTCTTCCAGTCACTGATGTTACTTGTTGCAATCCCGGTCCTTCTTGAGAGTTCCAACTGCGTTATGTTCTTCTGCTCCATCACACAAAAAATTCTTTCACTGATAATCATGATTTTTCCTCCATCAACATTCCGCACATATCCGTATTTATAAATTTATTCATCCGTTTATACGGTTATAGTATCATGCTGCAACTTTTCTTTCAATAGAGATTTTTGTATTTCTGAACTTTGTTATATGCTTCCCTTTATATAGCTCCGTGTACAACTGTCTTATTCTTTCCCTATGAAGATAAGAAAACATTTTCTTAAGGTACAGCTTGTTAGGTCTTCCCAATTGAATAATCTGTGCCTCAATGAGCCACCTGCCGCACGAGAATATTCACCAGAATGCCAAGATTACACACATCTACACGGATACCATCATCAATCAGTTTTGTTATCAGGTCACTTGCCTGTGATACACTTCTTGCAAATCTGTCCAGTTTTGCAACAACTAATGTATCTCCAGACTTTAATACCTTTAGTAGCTTGTCAAATTCTGATCTTGTTATCTTTGTTCCTGTAAAAGAATCCATATAGATTACTTCTGCTCCATGCTCCTTTAATAATCTCTCCTGTGCTTCCAGACTGTTTCCATCCTTAGCCTGTCCTTTCGTGCTTACTCTTCCATAACCATAAATCATAATGTATATCTCCTTCCGTAATTTAATTTTGAGTAATCGAGTAGGAGGGAAATTTAACTAAATTTCCCGACCTCTCACACCACCGTGCGTACCGTTCGGTACACGGCGGTTCAA
>CAUHML010000296.1 GCA_959606905.1 uncultured Bacteroides sp.
TATCAAATAAAAACATAAAAAAAACGCAGCAAATTATTGAAAAAGAGCTAATAGGAAGCGTTTTTCATGCTTTAAAACAGAATTTATTCGTACTTTTGCGTCTATTATCTAAATATTCAGAAATTAAAATGATGCCAACTGTAACTAAAAACCTGATAATTATCAATGTACTAGTATTTTTCGGGACAATCGTAGCCCAACGTTACGGCCTGGATTTAACGAATTATCTGGGATTACATTTTTTCCTCGCAAGTGACTTTAATCCGGCACAGCTTATCACTTATATGTTCATGCACGGCGGATTCAGCCACATTTTCTTTAATATGTTTGCCGTTTTTATGTTCGGACCGATTCTCGAACAAACCTGGGGACCCAAACGTTTCCTCTTTTACTATATTCTCTGCGGTATCGGTGCGGGACTTATCCAGGAAGGGGTACAGTATATTCAATATGTAACGGAACTTAGCCACTACGCACAAGTGAATATAGGTACAGGTGTTATCCCAATGGAAGAGTATCTGAACATGATGACCACCGTAGGTGCTTCGGGAGCCGTTTACGCCATATTGCTGGCATTCGGTATGTTATTTCCCAACAACCGGTTGTTCATCTTTCCGCTGCCATTTCCTATCAAAGCGAAGTTCTTCGTTATAGGATACGCCGCGATTGAATTATGGTCAGGACTTGCCAATAGCGCCGGAGACAATGTCGCTCACTTTGCTCACCTGGGAGGAATGTTATTTGGATTGATCCTGATTTTGTATTGGAGAAAAAAAAGCAATAACAATGGGACATATTATAGCTGATTTAAAGGAGACATTCAGAAGAGGAAATATTTTCATCCAACTGATTTATATCAACGTAGGCATCTTTCTGATCGGCACGTTGATTAACGTTTTCTTGCGACTGTTTGAAGTAAGTACCCCCGATATATTCGGTATATTTGCCCTGCCGGCATCCTTTATCGGATTTATTCATCAGCCGTGGTCGTTATTTACTTATATGTTTATGCATGCCGGTATCCTGCATATTCTATTCAATATGCTTTGGCTGTATTGGTTCGGAAGTTTGTTTCTCTACTTTTTCTCGGCCAAGCATTTAAGAGGACTATATGTATTAGGTGGTATCTGTGGAGGTTTACTGTATATGGTTGCCTACAATGTATTTCCTTTATTCAGTTCGCAAGTGGCGGGTGCAACATTGGTAGGAGCATCAGCTTCCGTATTAGCCATCGTAGCTGCTACGGCTTATCGTGAACCAAATTACAGGGTGCAACTTTTTCTTTTCGGTGCTATCCGTCTCAAATATCTGGCACTGGTTGTTATCGGAATCGATGTATTATCCATCACCTCAAGTAATGCCGGAGGACATATCGCCCACCTGGGCGGTGCTCTTGCAGGACTTTGGTTTGCCGCCAGCCTAAGTAAAGGAACTGATTTGACTTCCTGGATCAACTGGATTCTGGATGGTTTCACCTCCTTGTTTCAAAAGAAAACATGGAAACGGAAACCGAAAATGAAGGTACACTATGGAAACAGTGCCACCGGTCGCGAGAAGGATTATGATTACAATGCCCACAAAAAAGCACAGTCTGATGAAGTGGACCGTATTTTGGAAAAACTAAAGAAATCCGGTTACGACAGTCTGACAACTGAAGAAAAGAAAAGCTTGTTCGACGCAAGCAAAAGATAAAGGAATGGAACATATTGGCAAATTTGTCGCATATCTGATACTTGCTGTCAACGCTCTCTTCGTGGGAACGTTGATATTAAGCGCTTATAGCCCTTACCTTAACCCGAAAATAAACCCACTTGCTTCCAGCTTGGGACTTGCATTTCCGATATTCCTGACGATTAATCTGATTTTTATCGGCTTCTGGGCATTTGTCAATTACCGCTATGCGCTCTTGCCTGCCATCGGTTTTCTAATTTGTATTCCGCAGATACGGACTTATATTCCTTTTAACTCCACCACTAAAACCATACCGGAAGGAAGCATCAAAATCCTATCCTACAACGTAATGAGTTTCAACAATTTGGAGAAGAAAGATGGAAAAAACCCGGTATTGTCTTATCTTGTAGATAGTAACGCCGATATTATCTGTCTGCAAGAATATAACACCGCTACCAACAAGAAATACCTGACGGAACAGGACATTAAAAAAGCATTGAAAGCCTATCCTTACCAATCCGTCCACCAACAAGGGAAAGGAGATGTGCAACTTGCCTGTTTCTCCAAGTTCCCCATACTCTCGATACATCCCATCAAATATGAAAGTAATTATAACGGTTCCATGAAATATGTATTGAATGTAAATAACGACACTCTTACATTAATCAACAACCACCTGGAATCCAACAAACTCACCAAAGAAGACAGAGGGATGTATGAGGATATGATTAAAGACCCGAATGCCAAGAAAGTAAAAACCGGACTTAGGCAATTAATCAGAAAACTGGCGGAAGCATCGGCTATCCGGGCTTCACAAGCTGATTCTGTGGCTAAAGCCATTGCAGCATGTAAATATCCGACAACTATCGTATGCGGCGATTTCAACGACGGTTCTATCTCGTATACACATCGCATCCTGACTCAAAAACTAGACGATGCATTCACACAGTCCGGTAAAGGATTGGGCATTTCCTACAATCAGAACAAGTTCTATTTCCGCATAGACAATATCTTGATCAGCCCCAACCTGAAAGCCTACAATTGCACGGTAGACCGGTCTATCAAGGCATCAGACCATTACCCGATCTGGTGCTATATCAGTAAACGATAAGAACTGAAAACTCTAATAAAAAACACTTATGATGATTAAAAAGACACTAACCATTTTAGCAGTAAGTTGTATGATGTACTCCTGTGCTACGAAAACAGAAAGCAATCCTTTCTTTACAGAGTTTCAAACC
>CAUHML010000297.1 GCA_959606905.1 uncultured Bacteroides sp.
TCATGTTTGTATATGGTAAATTTAGCACCGTCATAACGGTTCAGACCATCTTCTGTTGCAATCCAAATGAAACCGTTCCGGTCTTGATATATTTGATTAATCAGACTACTGGAGAGTTCTTTGTCAGTAGTGAATAACTTAGGAGATTGTCCGTTGCATAACAAAGAAAACAATAATAATAGAAAAGTGAATACATTTTTCATAGTTATAGATCGTTGTTTGTTGTACAAAGAAAACTAAAAACCTAAATATAACCTAATAAAAAATGAATATTTTCATTAGGCTCCGGGAGTACAATCGGATGTTGTAACATCGTTTGTAAATAATGTAACATGAGAAAAGATTTATCCCTTCTTCTGTATTATTGTTTTCCTTCGATTGTATTTACAATATAGGTTTTACCCGCCTTTGTTTCGATGTCATATTCGTAAACCTTCTGCAGTTTGGGAGACTGCGCACTTACTCCTTTGGCTACAAGAGGTTGCTTGATAGGAGTGGTGGCGAATAATCTATTTGAGCACTCTTTCCCGTTTACTTGTTTTAAGCCTTTCCCTTTCAGTGGGACATAAGACCGGATGCGGAGCGTACCGCCTATATTCGATCGGATGATCGCTTTATTTAACATATTGTTTTTCCAGTCCATATCGACAGTAAAGTTTCCACGTGCCACCAGCCCCTTCACACTTCCTTCTTCCCATGCATCAGGCAATGCTGGCAATAAATGCACGGCACCGTCATGACTTTGGAGCAACATTTCCGCTACTCCGGCTGTATAACCGAAATTACCGTCAATCTGGAAAGGCGGATGGGCATCCAGCATATTGGGATAGGTACGCCCGTTCGGATATTCTTTAGCCAAGTGATCGTTGGGCAATAGTTGAATCATATTTTTGATGATCTGGAAGGCATGGTTTCCATCCAGCATGCGTGCCCAGAAATTGACTTTCCAGCCGATACTCCAACCGGTAGCCTTATCACCGCGTTGCAGCAATGTGTTTCTTGCTGCCTGGAATAACTCGGGATTCGAGTATGGAGAAATTTGATTACTCGGATATAGCCCGTACAAATGTGAAATATGACGGTGCTCGTCCTTGGGATTGTCAACATCTTCAAGCCATTCTTGTAGTTGGTTATGTTTTCCTATTTGCATAGGTGGCAACTTCTCTAGTGTTTGTTTGAGGGAGTCTTGGAAAGAGGGGGCTTCACCTGCGATGTATGAAGCCAATAAGGTATTATGCAGTGCATCAAAGGCAATCTGGTTATCCATGGTGCAACCTGCCGTGATAGGACCGTGTTCCGGTGACACAGAAGGCGACACTACCAACCATTTATACACTGGATGTTCTACCAAGAAATCCATGTAGAACTGCGCTGTTCCTTTCAGGATGGGATAGTACTCTTTCAGGAACTCTTTATTTCCTGTAAAGAGGTAATGTTGCCAGATATGTTGTGCTAACCAGGCTCCCCCACTAGGCCACATTCCGGCTGCAGCAAAGTCTACAACTCCGCAAATTCGCCATAAATCAGTATTATGATGCGCCATCCATCCCCTACAATCATACATAGTTCGGGCTGTTTCTGCTCCTGTGACGGATAAATCTTTCAACATAGAGAATAGCGGACTATGTGTTTCACTTAAATTAGTGACTTCTGCCGGCCAATAGTTCATTTCTGTATTAATGTTGATGGTGTATTTACTATCCCAAGGTGCATGAGTACTGTTGTTCCATATACCTTGCAGATTAGCCGGTTGCCCACCCGGTTGCGAAGAAGAAATCAGCAGATAACGTCCATAATGGAAAAGTAGAGCTGCCATTGCCATGTCTTCCCCATTTCCGAAGTTTTCAATTCGTTTGGGAGTCTCCAGTTGGGAAGCTTTGCCTGTCGGTAATGTAAGGCGTACACGGTCAAATTGTTTTTTATAATAAGCGATATGGCTTTTGAGAGCTTTTTCGTAAGGTATTTGCATTGCTCTTTTCAGATATTCGCTGGTCCGTCGGGATTCATTGGCGCTGACATCCTGGTAGTTTACGTAGTTGGTTGCTGCCGATATATAAAGGGTGGCTTCTGTTCCTTCATTAATTTGGAGCGTATTTCCTGCCGGGCGGAGAGTGCCATTCGTTTTTACCTGGATTTGACATTCTGCCCGTAGTGCGGCTTTCAAACCTTCCTGCTCTTTCCCTTGACAGGTGACGGTCAGCTGATCATTCTGAACATTCACCTTATGTACTAGAGGGAAGTTATATGCAATAGTAAAGTTCAGTGCGTTTGCTTTACTTGCTTTGATATGCATAATAATGACATTATCAGTAAATGATGCAAAAGTGGTACGGGTATAAGTGACGTCATCCACTTGATAACGGGTAGTTGTCGTTGCATTCTCCAGATTCAGATCGCGGTAAAAGCCGGATGCGTTTTGGTGTTCCGGAAATTCCAGGTAAAGACTACCTAATGTCAGATAGCTCATTCCGTGTTGCTGGGTTAAGAAGTTGGCGTCAATGAGTCTTTGCGCTTCCTTGTTTCTCCCTTCAAAAATCAGTTTGCGTACAACCGGTAGCACATGTACGGCATTCGGGTTATTATTATTGTATGGAGAACCTGCCCAAAATGTTTCTTCGTTGAGTTGTAATTCTTCGCGTTCGATTCCGCCATATACCATGGCTCCAAGACGGGAGTTGCCAATAGGGAGAGCTTCCGACCAATTTTGTGCAGGTTGACTATACCACAGTTTCAGGTCCTGTCCTGAAACAAGGTTGCTTATTAATAGGAATAATACAAAAAAAGTGTTTCTGTTCATATTGTATGGATTTGTAGCAAAGGTAGCTCATTTCCCAATACAAAAGGCAAAAAACTGTTTCTGAAATCTACCTTGGAAGTAACTTCTTTCCATATTTATGTTACTAATATATATG
>CAUHML010000298.1 GCA_959606905.1 uncultured Bacteroides sp.
GCATTTGTCAGCCAGGTTTTATTCAATTCATCCTTAGTCTGCAAGTCAAGTACATATTTCTTTTCTCCTGAACTAATTCCGGTAAATTCTTCTTCTTTTGATTTTTTATCGTACACTTTCAACTTACTAATCAAATCTGCCGGCAGATTTTCGAGTGCCGTCTTTTTATCTCCGGAGAAAAAGGCTTCGCCATTTACATTGATTTCACTGATGGGCTGTCCGTTGTATGTCAACGAATTATCTTTCTTATTATATACCAATCCGGGAACACGCTTCACCAAATCCTCCAGATAAGCTCCTTCACGAGTTTTAAAAGCGGCAGCATTGATAACCGTAGTATCTCCCTCCATCACTACTTCCTGCAATTTTCCCGTTATCGTCACTTCACTAATCTGAATATCATCATCTTTCAATACCACTGTACCGATATTCACCAATACAGAGTCTTCCAGTGCCCGGTATACAGATTGCATTCCCATAAAAGAGACCTTTAACAGGTATTTCTTTTTCTTCTGCGGTTGATAATTAAGAACGAAACGCCCATTCTTATCACTTGTTATTCCCTTGATAAAAGCAGAATCGCTTTTCGCCAAAATAACAATGCTGGCAGATGGTAATGCCCGCTTCTCATTACTGCCGGCTTCCACTGTCTGCACTCTTCCTCGCACAGTTCTCACTTGTTGAGCATACAAAGTAGTATGTCCCCAAAGTAGCAGCAAAAGCAATCCCACTAACTTACAAGCGTTCATATCCAATAGTAGTTAAGTCTGATATTTATGTTGATCTAAAACAAATCGGGACAAAGTTAATAACTTTTACGTAAAACGTTTAATCCCAGAGTTATTTTTTATACCTTTGTCCATCCATTATTCAATCAGCAACTTAATGAAAAGGATTATATTAATCACAGGAGGACAACGATCCGGTAAAAGTTCGTTCGCGGAAAAAAAAGCGCATGAACTTACTACGTCACCGGTTTACTTGGCCACTGCCAGGATATGGGACGAAGAATTCAGAAAAAGGGTGGAACGCCATCAAAAGAACCGCGGTCCTGAATGGACAAATATAGAAGAAGAAAAAGAATTGAGCCGTCACAATGTAGCGGGCAGAGTCGTAGTGATAGATTGTGTAACTCTTTGGTGCACTAACTTCTTTATGGAGTTTGATTCTAATGTTGCCTCCTCATTGGAAGCCGTCAAAAAAGAATTCGACAAATTTACCCAGCAGGACGCCACTTTCATATTTGTAACTAATGAGATTGGTTGGGGGGGAGTTTCCGAGAACAAACTGCAACGTAAATTCACAGACTTGCAAGGTTGGACCAATCAATACATCGCATCGCATGCCGACGATGTATATCTCATGGCAAGTGGTATTCCCGTAAAAATAAAATAAACATGAAAACGTTTCATATTCAAAAGCCGGATGAAGCTATCAAAGAAGCTCTGATTGACAAAATCAATAATCTGACCAAGCCTAAAGGATCGCTTGGAAGACTGGAAGAAATCGCTTTGCAAATCGGACTGATCCAACAATCCCTTTCTCCACGATTAACTCATCCTCAAAATATAATCTTTGCCGCAGATCATGGCATCGTAGAAGAAAAAGTCAGCCCATCTCCTAAAGAAGTAACCTGGCAACAAATCAGCAACTTTCTTCATGGGGGAGCAGGGATCAATTTCCTGTGCCGACAGCACGGTTTCACTCTTAAAATTGTAGACGCAGGAGTCGATTATGATTTGCCTTATGAAAAAGGCATCATTAACATGAAAGTCGGAAGAGGAACACGCAATTTCCTTCATGAAGCAGCCATGACACCTGAAGAGATGGAACTCTGCCTGGAGCATGGTGCCCAATGTGTGGACACTTCTCACCAGGAAGGCTGCAATATCATTAGCTTCGGTGAAATGGGAATCGGAAATACTTCGTCCTCTTCTCTATGGATGACTTGCTTCACCGGAATCCCATTAGATCAATGTGTAGGTGCAGGAAGCGGACTCAATCACCAGGGAATAAACCACAAATACGAAGTTCTGAAAAGATCTCTCGAACAATATCCGGGAGAGCATTCCGCAGAAGAAATCCTCTGCCGTTTCGGAGGTTACGAAATGGTAATGGCCGTAGGAGCAATGCTCAAAGCTGCCGAACTGGGAATGGTTATTCTAATTGATGGATTTATTATGACCAATTGTATTCTTGCCGCTTCACGCCTTTATCCGGAAGTGATGAGCTATGCCATATTCGGTCATCAGGGAGACGAGAGCGGACATAAGCTATTATTGGACTATCTCGGAGCACGTCCCCTACTCAATCTCGGACTAAGACTTGGAGAAGGAAGCGGTTCCGTTTGTGCCTATCCCATTGTAGATTCTGCTGTAAAAATGCTGAATGAGATGGATTCATTTGCTCATGCTTCTATCACTAAATATTTCTAAGATGAACCAGATACTTGCCGCCCTCATATTCTTTACACGATTGCCTTTCTGGAAAATAAAAGAAGTTCCGCAGGAGTGTTTCAAACACGTTGTCAGTTATTGGAGTTTCAGTGGCTGGCTGACCGGGGGAATGATGGCATTGATTTTCTGGGGAGCCAGTACTATTTTACCTCACGGAGTAGCCGTAATCCTGGCACTGACTTCACGTTTACTTATCACAGGAGCATTGCATGAGGATGGATTGGCCGATTTCTTCGATGGATTCGGAGGTGGAACGAACAGGGAAAGCACGTTACGCATCATGAAAGATTCCCATATCGGAAGCTACGGAGTTTTGGGATTAATCATCTATTATCTGCTTGCTTACAATCTACTGGTCGCACTTCCCTTAACAGTTACTCCTTTCTTATTACTAAGCGGAGATACCTGGAGCAAATTCATTTCTTCCAATATCATCAATTACCTGCCCTA
>CAUHML010000299.1 GCA_959606905.1 uncultured Bacteroides sp.
AGAAGAAGATTTCCCTTTGGAATCGTCTTTAATCAAAATAGAGGCAGTCCTGACATATACCGATGGGGTTCTCAACAGATAAAAGGTCGCAACCCCCAAACATAAGGCCAATGAAATGGCAAACCAGTGCCATTTGTTGAGACAGAGGTAAAATAAATCCTGTATGGTAATGAAATCCTGCGTATTTTGTACTGTTGATTTATTCTGAATAGTAGCCATTTCTCTTTTTTATTTAGCGATAAGTACAGCGATGGAGGTCAATAAAGAAGCCAGGGAAATCCAGAAAGAGGTGCTGCGCACATTGTTCCCGTTTACGGTAGACTGACGGGCTTTGGTAGCATTAGGCTCCACATATACCACATCATTCTGTTGCAGATAATAAGCAGGCGAAGTATAAAGATGCTCGGCAGAGCAAAGATTGACTCCATAAACCCGTTGTTTTCCTTCTTCTTGACGCAACACCAATACCTTTTCCCGCTTTCCGTAGATAGTGAGGTCTCCCGCCTGGCTTAAGGCATCCAGGATTGTAAGGTTATCCTTGTCGATACTAAAACGGCCGGGATTGTTCACTTCACCCATTACGGCTACGCTGAGATTCATATATTCCACCGTAACGACAGGGTCTTTAATCAAATCATGCGACTGTAGCTCTTTCTTAATATAGGCAGCCACCTCTTCACGGGTCATACCGGCTATGTGAATTTCTCCCAACACGGGAAAGTCAATGTTCCCTTTGGAATCTACCGTATAACCGGACACACCACGATTAGAACCGGAAGAGCCCTCCATGCCGATCTGTGGCGAAACAATCGGCAAGTTAAACAGGTTGGTCAGGCGCAAATCCTGGCTGTTGACTAAAATAGACAATTTGTCTTTCGGTTGAATCTTAATCTCTACCGGAGCAGTAAGCGCCAATTCGCTTTCGCCCGGACGTAAATCTTGAAAATAAGCGACTTCTTTTGAAGTTGAGCAAGCTCCTAAAAACAGGAGTAATATTGCCCCAATTAAATTTTTGCAAAAATTCATGTTGATATAAACTATAGTTTCGAATGAGCTATATGGATTCTACGGGTTAACCATAGATTACCCAAGGTCCATATAAAGATGTTCAGTATTAAAAGCAAGGTTACATTTATATAACGTGAAAGCAGAATATTGCACAGTGTAAAACAGACAGATACCAGTACAATGATAATCATAGCTGTACGCTGTCTTATGCCAACAGCAAGCATTTTGTGATGGATATGGTTCTTATCTGGCAAAAAGGGATTCTTTCCGTTTCGCACACGGTGCAAATAAACCCGTACCACATCAAAACAGGGAATGATAAGCGGTGAATAGGCTAAAAAGAAAGCATTAGGCTGTTGCATAGAGGGATTTACCGGAAACCCGTTAAGCAGTTTCAGACTTAAAATGCAAGTCATCATACCAATCGTCAAGCTGCCGGTATCACCCATGAATATTTTGTTCTTTTTGGCAGGATCTCCAAATACGTTATAATAGAAAAAGGGGACGAGCACTCCAAGTGTCGCAAAAGCGAGCAGGGCATAAATGTATTCGCCTATTCTTAAAAACACCAATCCATAAAAAAGCATAGCCACTCCACACAATCCGGAAGCCAATCCGTCTATCCCATCTATCAGATTGATGGCATTGATAATAAATACCACGGCGAATAAGGTAATGGGGTATCCAATCCATTCAGGAAGAGCGTGAATAAACAGCAAACCGTGCAGGTTATTGATCCACAGCCCGCCTGCAATGACCAGTAATCCGCAAATAATCTGTATGGCGAACTTGGCACGGTAACGGATACCAATCAGGTCATCAGCCATCCCAACCAGATAAAGCATCATAATGGTACAGAAGCCGAATGCCAACGGGCGGCTTTCACTGCCGATATTACCAAGAAGCTGACCGTATCCCAACAACATATTGAGTCCCAAAGCAAGTGCCACCGAGAAAAAGACAACCGGCTTGAAGGCTATCCCTCCTAAACGGGGTACTACTCCCTGATGGATCTTCCGTTCATCAGGCACATCAAACAGACGCTTACGAAATGATATCAACAAGATTTGTGGAATCAAGACGCCGGCACAAAATACGCTCAAGGCGAATACAAACAAGGAGTTGACAACCCAAAAGGCACTGGAATTGTCCATTACATTTGAAATAACAGTCATAAATATCGTATCAGGCAAATTGAATATACTCAGGAAGAACCTCCACACCAACAGCGAGATAACCCTTTAATTCGACAAGCAAGCGTTTTATCTTGCTGCCTCGTATTTTAAGCAAACAGCCCTCATATCCATTGAGAGCGCCTCCTATAATCCGAATTTTATGTCCGCACATCTGAGGGGTTATTTCTTCCGGCAAATAATATTTGGGTGAATCGGAACTGCTGACGGCTTGTATGAATCTGTCCATTTCCAAATCAGACACAGTCATAGGCTCCCGGAACGTATTCCGCAACCAACGGTATTGAAGCGTTTTGGTTCTTTCCACAATGGAGTCCAAATGCTGACGGGAATCATAAACAAAGAGCAAATCTTGAATGACCGGAACTTTCTCACGCACCTTTTTGCCCTTTTGCAAAATGATTTGCCACTTCAAGGGGACAAACACCTTTACTCCTGCTTCTTGCAGTTGTTTGTATGCCGGCTTTTTAGCATTACACCGTTTTAAATCACGCATGACATACCATTGTGCGTATTCAGTATTTCCCATTGATATACTTTAGTTCAGGCAAATATCACCAATCCTGCACGATTATTCTATTTGTTAATAATCAGGCAGTTACAAAATACTTTCCAAAAGTAGGAATCTTTTATTCCTTTAATCATCCCTTGCATCGCTATTCTAAAAGGCAAGTGTTCACTTATACTAAAACATACTACTCTT
>CAUHML010000300.1 GCA_959606905.1 uncultured Bacteroides sp.
CCTGCTTTCAGAAACTCTTCCAGAGTAGGCATTTTTTCATCAGTCACCCGGCCATTCCGGTCTTTCAGGTTGTACTTCTGTAATTCTGCATAGGTCATTTTTGTGATGTCGCCTGTGCCATCCGTAGTGGCATTAATGGTTTGGTCATGGCATACCACTACCACTCCGTCGCTTGTCACATGAGTATCACACTCGATCACTTCCGCGCCCGAATCAATGGCATCTTCTACGGAAGAGACTGAATTTTCGGGAACAGTCCTGTCCGACGTGTGCGCCCGGTGTGTCATGACCCATACTTTTTTGTTGTCCGGCTCTCTGAATTGCTTCATCGCCTCCGTCAGTGCCAACAGATTATAGATACGGATTCTCTTCTGCACCTCATACTGACCTGCTGTAACATGCAATGTGTAGTCGCCACTTTGGGTATAGGCATAAGTGATAGGGGTAGCAGCTTTTCCTTCCTTGACCGTCCCGTCACCAAAATCGACAGTAATATCGGTATTTCCATCAATGTTGTTGAATTTGACCTCCACCACTTCTTTCAGCAGGGCACGGGTACTTACTTGCAGGTAAGGATTCTTTTTCACAGGATCATCGTCAGAGCAAGCGTTGCAAACTATTCCCAATAGAATAGCCCAACAGCATAACCAGCTTATCGGCTGGCGTTTTGTTCTTCTTCCTTTTTCCGGAACAAAAAAATGCAGTAATTCATTTTTCATTTGTATTTCTATAAAGGTTAATAAAAAAAGGAACTCCCGAAGGCGGAACCTGTTCGTTCCGTTCGGTTATGACAAAAATAGAGGGAAATGCCCCGATAAAAAATAGCAAAGGGAATATAAGTGGAAATCTACAATTCTCTCAAAGAAATAACCACCTGATTATTAATATCTTATTTCTAAGCAAGCTCACATTAAAAGGTAGATTGGGCACAGATTTTATTAACGGATTTTTGCCACCAAATCTTCAAAATCGTCTCGTGAAACACGTGCTTTTGTTTTTACTCTCGAACGGTAATTATAGATTGTATTCACCGAGTAATGCAGAAGTTCCGCAATCTGCGAACTGTCTTTTATTCCCAAACGTATCAAAGCAAAAATACGCAGTTCGGTATTCAGTAATTCATCCGGTTTCAAAACGATTTGTTCTTCCGGCAATAATAAGGCATTGAGAGATTCCACGAAATTAGGAAAGAGATGCAGAAAAGCGGAATCAAAGTTCGCATATAATTCTTGTACTTCAACGGTTACAATGTCATTGCTAAGATGTGTCATCTTGAGCAATTCTGCCACTTGCCCGCGTTGCAGTTTCTTGTTTACCAGCTTTCTGTACGCTTGCAAACGGTCTACATATACAGAGCACAGTTTGAAGAAACGGGCAATATAGGCTTCTTTAATGAGATTGGACTCGGAAAGCTCGAGATTGGTGGAACGAAGATGACGGTTCACTTCTTCGAGTTCTTCATTTAACGAGAAAAGCCGTTCGTTTACTTCCTGCAATCCTTTTTTCGCGATGGAAAGGGCTTTCATCTGCCGGTAGATATAGATTAATGCGATCACCAACAGTAATGCCAACAAGGCTACGCACGTAATATAGATCAGTAATTCCCGGTTCTGCTGCTTGATAATATCCTGATAATTCCCGTTTATCATAGAAAGCGGGGTGATATTCATCCAGCTCCGCAACCGCGTTTTATAGAATTGTGATATTTCCCATGAGAAATTGATATAGTCATAGGCACGTTTCAAATCTCCTTTTCTATTCAGTTCTTGTGCCAGTACCATCAAAGAAGATTGCTCCTTAATGGCGGAACGCACATCTGAAATGGCTGAAAGCACCAGATAATACAAATGCTCGTCTTTCTTGCCCATGCTCTCAAAAAGGCGGAAACGCTGATAGGCTACCAGTGCATATTGAGGTGTGCCGAAAGAAGCCTCCGCAAGCCGGCGGTCACTGAATTCAAGAGCCTCATCGTATTTTCCGGCTTCTCTTAATTGCGTCTCACGCAACCACAGGTATGTAGCCGAGGACGGATCTAAAGTGACCTGCATCGAATCACGGTATGCATGGCTCAATTTTGCATAACGGGAAGCAAACATCTTATATCGGGGTTGTGCCGCTCCTGCTTCGAAATATACATGCTCGTAACAAGTATAGTAATATCCCAAAAGGGACGATGGCAATGTCTGACGATCAATCGAGTTAAGTATATCCGCTGCTTCCATATACATTCCGATGGAGGATAACAGATAGGATAGCTCCAATTGAATTTTAAGTTCCCTCTCTTTGTCATTCAACTGGCGGGCCAGCAGCATATTTTCATTCAGATAGTGGAGTGCGGAATCGGAACTGTATACTTTATATTCAAGATAAATATCATTATTCAGATGATAGCGTTCGACAGAAACGGGAGGTGTCTTTCGTGCTTCTTTTTTCAGTTCATGGAGTTTGTTCTCTTTGATCTGTACATAAGTATCGGCTTCCTTAATCGTTTTATCAAGCACATTCAACAATGAATCCAGGCTTTCACCAGCAAAAGCCGAATAACAGGAAAAGAAGAGCAAAAAGCAGAGTAGACAGTTCTTTTTCATTGGGCGGATAGACTTTAGTGAGTATGAGATGATAGAGATTAACCGGACAAATGTAGAGAAAATCTTCGTAACCTAACTATAAATGGCTCATAAATTAAAGGAACAAACAGACTATTATAAAGAAAAAACAGAAGCCAGACAGAGTATATGTTACATTATTATTAATAAAAATGAGTCTTACTCTATCAGACAAATCCATTCCCAGATACAGACCTGATGAAAATAAATACCATATTACCAATCCAAGCTCTTACCAATAAAAGTATTATCTTTGTTGCATGAAAAAGTTAGTCATTGTAGGAT
>CAUHML010000301.1 GCA_959606905.1 uncultured Bacteroides sp.
AGAGCACAACACTTTTAATGTTGGGGTCCTGGGTTCGAGCCCCAGGCGGATCACGAAACATAAAATTAATCCCTTGATAATCAGTCGTTATCAAGGGATTTTTATTTTAATATTCTTCACATATACTTATTCTACAAGCATAGAGCGACACGGTAATTCGATTATAAAAGTAGTACCTATCCCCAGTTGGGAATCGACTAATATCCGCCCGTTCATCTTCTCGACGATCAGTTTGCAGATAGGTAAGCCCAGACCGGCCCCTTGAGCAAAGGAATCCAATTTCTCAAACCTTTCGAATATCTTTTCAAGCATATTCTGTGGGATGCCCCGACCGGTATCTTTAACACCGATTCTGACAGATTGGTGATCTACCTCATAGAAGACTTCCACGTGTCCGGTGGTAGTGTTCTTTAAGGCATTCGAAAGGAAATTACTCAAGATCTGTTTGATACGCAATTTGTCCAGTTCTACCAGAGAATCATGTGCCGGATAGTTAGTCAGAAGTTCAACGCCGGATGGTACTTGATGAGCATACTCCGCTACACTCTCGTCAAGAAGCTCGGTAAGGTTAACCCAGTCCGGACGCAATTCCAGATAACCGGATTCTATTTTAGAAAGATCAATTACATCATTAATCAGATTTAATAATAGTTTGTTGTTATGTCCAATCAGAGAATTATATAGTTCCTTTTCCGCTGCACTTTCCGTACTAGTCAACAGGCTTGAAAAGCCGACAATAGCATTTAAAGGAGTACGGATTTCGTGACTCATATTAGCCAGGAAAGCAGACTTTAACCGATCGGACGCTTCAGCTTTATCACGTGCCTTGACAAGCATTTCTTCTGTCCTTTTCAGTTCTGTGATATCATAATTGATGCTGATAATCTCGATAATCCGGTCCTGCGGGGCATATTTCTTTACTAACAGATTGACATGCGTCCATGTGTATGTGCCATCCTCCCTAAGGACACGCATCTCTTTGCTAAGTTGGGTAGTAAGTCCCTTTCGTGCGTCGTCCAAAAACCGAATCAACAAGGCACGGTCATCAGGGTGGAAATGCCGGTATGTGCCAAAGATGTCGGACAACGGAGTTTCATCCGCTTCACCCACATTTCTGTACCAGCTTTTTTGGGCATAGCCGTGTCCACTCAAAATATTGAAATGAGCATAACCGACCTTGGCATAATCACCGACCAATTCAAAAAACTCCTCAAACTCCTGAATCTTATTATAGGCTACCGTTGTTTCTGTCTTATCCGCATTAATCAATAGATAGTTTATTGGCTGATGCTCACTATTATATAATGTAGTCACTTTAGTCATCAGATCAATCGTACCCTGTTTTTGGGTATTCTGATAATACGATCCGACCTTCGAGAAGTCATAACGGAAAGTAAAGTCGGCGTCTTCATTTTTCTTCAGCCGTTCTTTCATTTCTTTCGGAAAAATAGGATTATCAAAAATATTGATACCCAATACGTCTTCTTTCTTCTCTATATGAAACATTTCTAATTCCTTATCGTTCAGATCCACCAATACCCCATCCATATCGTATAATTCGATACCAATAGGCAAATACTTGAAAATGTTAGATAAGAGACGCTCACTGTATTGCAAAGCTTGGTAAGCAGATGCCATATCAGGACCATCTTGCACTTCAGATATACCATAGACGATTTCGTTTCCGTCTTCATCCGTTTCTTGAAAGCATACCTTGCTACGTACCCAAACAGATCCTTTCACCGTATCAAGCAAATACACCACCTCCGGCCGTTGATACACACCATAAGAATGAACAGTTGTAGAAAGTTGTTCCTCTTTCTGAATACGTTTATTGAAATCTTCAAAACTAATAACTCCGGTCTGATCCAGACCTAATAACTCTACTATAAAGTCAGAACATTCATAATTCGCAGTTGATAAATTGGCTTTCCACCATCCCATATTAGCGTTAGCCATCAACTGCGAGAAAAAGGTAAAATCTTGTAGTCTATTCATAACGCTATTTATCATTTTATTATTTTTCGGGCGCAAAATACAGATTGGTAACAAATCTAACTTTCAGAAAGACACTTTTTTAGCATATTATAAGAAGATTATTTGTGATTAAACTAAAAAATTTCCGGTTAAAACTTTCTCTAAAAGAGATTATCTCAACCGGAAATTTTACAATCGTCAAGTTCCTTATTTTACTTTTTCAAGGACTGATAAACAGCTTTTGCCATCACTTTAGCCCCTTCTTCATTCGGATGGATCTTATCCGGAAACAACTGGGGCATTCCGTCCATTGCTGCGTGAAGATCGATGACAGACAAGTTATTTTTCTTGGCAACCTTCTTTATCATCGGAATGATTTGTTTAGAGATGATATCATCGTTGATATTATCACCGGTCTGATAGGCTTTAGAAGGATAACAAAGATAAATCTTCGGTTGAGCTGGCAACGCTTTGAAAGCATCGACCATTGTTTGCAGATCTTTCGTGAAGTCGGCCTTATATTTCCAGTTGAATGATTTACTGTCATTCGTACCCAACTTGATAACAACGATATTAGGATTGAAAGCCAGCGCATCCTGATAAGCTTTTTCATTCATATAAGGATGATCGCCCTTGTTCAGCAGAGTGCGGGCACTGACTCCGAAATTCTTTACCCAATAAGCCTCTCCCAACATACGGCTCAACACAGCCGGATAACTGTCACGATCACGATTCTTGATACGTGCTCCATACGTAATACTATTTCCAATGCAAGCTACACGGATAGCATCTTTATGAGGTACTTTGAAACTACGGAGCCAAGACGTCAGTTCGTCCAGCATTTCATTCTTATAGAGGAAACCCTCGCGAATTCCCCATCCATGTCCACCGGAAGGATAAATATGAAG
>CAUHML010000302.1 GCA_959606905.1 uncultured Bacteroides sp.
ATATTACTTAGCGGTACCTTGTCTGTCAACACTAAATTTCATAAGTCATTTCAATTGGTTAATTAATCTGCAAAGTTGTTAATTAATGAACATTCGTCGCCGAAAACGAGTCTGTATCATTAGCGTGATGCAGTCTCTGCAAAGGATCTTGTTGATAAAATTGGCAGAAACGTTGCCACAATGAAGGGAAACGAGGAGCAAAAAGTTCTGGGGCGCTAAAGAAATATTCAGAAAGTACGGCAAAACATTCAGCAGGATCACTGGCAGCATAAGCATCAATGCTCGCCGCATTCTCGCCAACCAATTCGATTTCTTCCTGAATGTTGTTCATTGCAGCATGAAGATCGTGTTCCCAGCCAGCAACCTCACGCAACGGAATAAAGGGAACTCCGCTGGCGCGATCGCCGTTACGGGTGTCCAGCTTATGAGCGACTTCATGAATAATCAGGTTAAAACCAGAAGCATCAAAAGAATCTTGTATATCCAACCAGTTCAAAACGATAGGCCCTTGCTGCCAGCTCTGACCTGACTGAACAATACGTTGGTTATGCACCAGACCGATATCGTCTTCCCATTCATCATCGACCACAAATGGCGCAGGATAAATTAAGACTTCATGAAAACCATCCAGCCATTCCAGTCCTAACTCCAGAACGGGTAGGCAAAATAGAAGTGCTATCCGGCAGCTTCTTAATGAATCCAGTTCAAAGCCCTGTAAAGGAACAAGCCGCTTTTGCTGTAAAAAACGTTCGGCAAGAGTGACTAATTTGCTTTGTTCCTGTTCCGTCAGACACGTTAAAAGGGGGATCGATAGTGCTTCCTGCCAGGGAAGGGCAGTTTGATGTGCTGATTCTTGTACTTTCCAGGGCCACTTAATCATCGTTTTGCTCGCAAACTCGTCACTTGAACAAAATTGCACGGACAGGGACTGTTAAAATGCCAAATTTCCTGGCATCATGGCAACCATCTGAACGGAGAGATGCCGGAGCGGCTGAACGGACCGGTCTCGAAAACCGGAGTAGGGGCAACTCTACCGGGGGTTCAAATCCCCCTCTCTCCGCCACTTTATCAATGACTTATCTCCCGACTTCCCGCCTTGCTTTTCCTAAACAGAACAATCGTAGAATATTCTTGAAGGGTTAGATCGTCACTGTTTTCTGTTCGATACTGTGACATTCAGCACTTGATTCGCTATGGATCTGACAGGAAGCTTTCGAGCGAAAATGTGCAGTTATTCAGTCGTTTTCTTATCGCTCACCATTATTCTTTTAGACATTCATCCTATGAAACTGCCGCAAAGTTGGTGGTGGGAACTGAAGTTGCGTAGAGAAGGGGTCAATAATTGAGTCAAAAAAGGAACGCGGCCGTCAGATTAAAGCCGCGGGACAAAGTCCATAATTTCCAAGAGTTGTTGAATTTCCCAGCTTTTTTGAAAGCCTTTGTATCATACTAACAAGTAAAAAAGGTTTAAATACCAAAATTAACCTGTATTTTTGATAAGTCTTACCATTGTACGATTTACACAGTTTCTGCTCCTCCTTGTTGATAGTGGAAAGGGTGCATTGTGCACTTGCGTAAACATTTATGACGCGTTGATGTCCATGGTTCACATTTCCTTGTCAGGGGATCGACTTATTTGCGGCGAGGCATCATTCGTAACAGAGTATTATCTTTCTGAATGTAGTGATGAAAGAGTGCTGCGCCAGCGTGAGCTGCGATTAAAAAGTAACCTATATTTGCCCAGGTTTCGTGAATATTTTTTATCAGTGCTTTAATTTCGCTGTTTGGGGTAACAAAGGGAGACACATTGAAACCAAGGAAACTCCACGATTTTCCACTGTAAGCCATCAAAGCAATCCCCAGCAGAGGAAGTGCAAGGAAGGTTATATAAAGCATGATGTGCATTAGCGAAGCCGCTTTCATTTGCCAGGCAGGTGGCGGTGGCACAATAGAAGGATCACTATAACGGTGTTTTATAATCAGGCGTGAAAACATTAACACCCAAACGAATATACCCGCATTGTAATGTATTTCTCGCATCAGCAGATAAGTACTACTACCTTTAGGAAACCAGCCACGGAGTTCCATCGCGGCATAGGTTATTGCAACGAAAAGCAGCGTTATCCAATGTAAATAAATTTGAGTTTTTGAGAATCGGTTCATTTTTGTAGCTCCTGTAATTTTTACAGTCAAGCTATCCCACGAACCTTAAAAATTCCTTATACAGATGTGGTTTTAAGAATTTGTTATTTAAAAAATTGATAGTGCACATTGTAACCAGCCAATATAAGCAATGGCGTGAGCACAGGTATCTTTCTCTGTTGGCCGTATTGTGTATGGAATCCGTTATTGGTTAACTCAATGCGGGTTAGCTTATTAATATACAGACACGTCATAGTGATGAGCGTGTCTGTAGCTAGCTTGCGTTCAGTGGCGTTTGTGGATGGACCAGTGGCAGTTATGATGACTTACTAAAGCGGCATCGAGGCGTTATCATGAGAATACTCAATGAGACATCATTTCCTCGACCACTTCTTCGCTACTCAACTGATATGGATAATACGTTGGCCAGTTTTCCATTTCATTTAATAAAGATTGCTGTGAATCATTACCCATAAAAATGTGAAAATGAGATGATTTTCGTGGTGCAATTATATGATCGCTAAATTGTATATATTTAGGGGCTTTGCTTTCAGGATCTTTACATTCGAATAAGTAACGAACGCCTTTCTTGCCTGATTTATAGGTGAGTATTTTGTATCCATCGTAATCATATTTACAGGATGTTGTTTCATTATTTCTATGGAATTCAACAATGCCGTCCTCAATGCCAATCATCTCGATATCTGTCGCATAACCTTTGTGATAATAATCTTT
>CAUHML010000303.1 GCA_959606905.1 uncultured Bacteroides sp.
TACGCGCCTTTTCTCTTATATAAATAAGGTGGAGGATTTACGTATCTATCTGGTGCAGATAGCGGAATGCACCAATGCGGTGGAACTGGCTAGGGTTATAGTCAATATGGCCGAACGGGAACCGAAGATCACTCCGGAAGAGATTGTGAAGGAGCGTTTTATCTCGCTGTTCCTTCCTCTTACACCTTTGTTTGTATCGGGCAAGACCATTAGTAATATCCGTGCGCGTATCAATAACGCTTGGGCAAGACGACCGAAAAAGCGGTTGTGACCGGAGGTGAAAAACCGGTGACAAGTGTGGAAAAAAAAGTAAGATATGTTCGTGGGCAAAGTAAGTGAACTTACTTTGCGATTTAAGTCTACTTACTTTGCTCGGGAATATATCTTACTTTGTAAGCACTCAATAGCGTTTTAGGATGAGACAGAATGGGCAAATACCTTTGCACTACAAAACCCAAATTATAGTGTTATGGCAAGTAGTGAAGATTTTCAGAGTATCTATGAACTCTACAAGAAGCAAGGTATTCCTAAGGGGATTTCCATTGTTAATTTCTGCCGGCAGAATGGCATCGTTTATTCTCAGTTAATGGAGATGCCTATGTATTCCTGTCTAAAGACCGTCAAACGCTTAAGATTATACGATTCAAAAATCATAAGAGATTCCTTTATGATATCACTTATGAGAAAGGTTATAAGTTCTTGCAACCAGTATTTGAAGGCAATACTGTTATCTATGGATTGGATTTTAAATACCTGGCTGCATTGCTTGAATGTCCTGTCGTTAAGATAATTGGTATTTAATATTAATTAACTGCAAACCAGATAGTTAGATTATTAATTTCACTGTTTTGTCAAACATTTTTTGTATCTTTATTGTATGAAAAAGACAGATCAGACAGTGGAAGAAATGATAATGAGATCTCATTATCTGAATGCTTTGGAGCTTGAATCCGGAGCAGAAGAACCCTTGTCTGATATGGAGCGTGAAGCATTTTTGGAAACTATGCAGGACCTGAAGGAAATCATAAAGAACTCCAATGATATGATTCGTTCATTGCAGGATACTATCCGTAACCTGCAGTCAGAACTGGATCGTAGCCGTTCTCATTCCGAGCAATATTTGACTCTAATTTCGGATTTGCGCTCGATGATTGCGGATTTACAAAATAAGCTGGATGAGCGCGAAAAAGAGATTTCCGATTTGCGTGATTTGAATAACCGACATAACAAAATGACCTTTGGTAATAAATCTACCGGCCGTAAGTTCAAACGTCCTACTCAGAAGCGTAGCCGTGATGAAGAAAAGAAGAAAAGGAAGAGTGCGAGGGCTCTGCTTCGGCAGACTCGGAAAAGACAGATTCCAATGTTTCAGAAGAGCCCTTGGATAAAACCAAGGTGAAGTCTGAACACTTGGATGCAAAACGCGGTCCTCGAGGTTCTTATACCCAAATGGATGCTGCCAAAAAAGTCGTTTTGGAAAGTTCGCTGGAGGGTGTTCCAGCCGATTGGGTGTTTGTTCGCTTTAAAGATGTAGATGAGTATAATCGTATCAGCTATGTGGAGTTAAAACGTTACCGTGTAGCTGTATTTAAGGATGAGGAAGGTGTTTACCATGAGTGTTATCGTCCCTTACATCCGGAAAAAGATAATACGATGTCGGGAGCGAATGTGATTCCCGGTACGCATCTTACTCCGGATCTGTTTGCCGATGTTGCGAGTGACGTTTATCAGCTGCATACTCCCGTATATCGCGTGAACGAATTCGCAATATCCTTGACAAGTTTACCGTTAGTGACAACACCCTATCCAATGCCCTTAAGATAGGAGCGAAAATGTTTCGTCCCATTCTTTCGACGTTGAAGTCCAAGCTGCTGAAAATAAAGTCTGTATTGAATATAGATGAAACTTGGTTGCGGGTGAGGATAAAGATTAAAGGTGATGGCACCCAATTGGGTCATTACTATAAGAAGTACGTTTGGGCTTTGGTGAACAAACAGGAGAATATCACTTATTTCTTCTACGACAATGACGGGGATGATAGCCGTGGTAGCCGTCCGATTGAAACGTTTTTGGGAAATTTCTTGGGAAGCATACAATCTGATGGATATGTGGTTTACAAGCACTTGGCAGAGGCTCATCCTACATGTGAGTTTATTCTCTGTTGGTCGCATGTGCGTAATAAGTTTGCCATGACTTTTGAAGCGAACAAGGATGCCAATGCCGGATGGTTCGTTTTGAAAATAGGCGAATTATATAAGATAGAGGCTGAATGTATCCTGAAACGCTTGAAGCCTCACGAGATAAAGAAGCGACGGTGTCAGGATGATGTAACTCAGATATTGACTTCTATATATAAAAAGGCAATGAAACTGTTGAACAATAAACGAAAGCATTATGGTGAGATGATGAGTAAGTCGCTGAGTTATATGATCAATGGTTGGGAGGAACTTCAGAATTATAGGAAAGATGGTCGATATACGATAGACAATATGCTTGTTGAAAGAGCCATCCGACCTTTTACGGTACATCGAAAAAACTCTTTGTTCTTTAGCAGCGAAGAGGGTGTTGAAACAGCACTGGCATTTTTTACTCTGATTGAAACCTGCAAGAATGTGGGGCTGAATGCCCGTGACTATATCGCAACTACAATCAAGCTTTTGATGGACGGGAATGAGAATTATGATGACCTCGTTCCTATGTCAATGGCTATATAATACATTATAAATCGTTAAATTTTAAAATACTCAAAAGTTCATCCTCTTGATTCTTAAGAGGGTGAACGCTATTGAGTGCTTACAACTTATCACAGTGTGATAGGAACGGTAAAGCTTCATGGCAGTTCTATCTGG
>CAUHML010000304.1 GCA_959606905.1 uncultured Bacteroides sp.
GATCCGGTAGAACATTTATTGGCCGATCATACACTAAGTGGAGATCAGCATCGAATGTTGATGCTGATTCAACGAAACGTGAATATCCTCTTACGTCTTGTCAATCAGATTCTGGATTTCCGTAAATACGAGAACGGTAAGATGGAATATACACCTGTTCAGGTAGATGTTCTTTCCTCTTTTGAGGGCTGGAACGAATCATTCCTTGCAGCGGCCCGGAAGAAACACATTCATTTCTTTTTTGATAATATGCCGGATACGGATTACCATACATTGGCGGATATGGAAAAGTTGGAACGTATTTATTTTAATCTTCTTTCCAACGCGTTCAAGTTCACACCGGAAAATGGAAAGATAACGGTTCGTTTATCTTCCTTGACGAAAGAGGATACTCGCTGGATTCGTTTTACTGTTGCCAATACCGGTTCAATGATTTCCGCCGAACATATCCGGAGTATTTTCGATCGTTTTTATAAAATAGACATGCACCACGCCGGTTCGGGAATCGGGCTTGCACTGGTTAAAGCTTTCGTTGAATTGCATAAAGGTACAATTTCTGTGGAAAGTGATGAAAAGCAGGGCACTGTCTTTACCGTTGATTTACCGGTACAGACTTGTGAGACTATTCTGGCCGAAGATTCTCTAAAGTCATCAATCTCTGCAGTTCCTTTAAATCCTGCTTCTCCCGGTTCTCCTGCCTCTTCCAACCTGAATGAAACTTTAGCTGTCGAAGAAGAGGAACTGGAAAAAGGCTATGATTCTTCCAAACCTTCTGTTTTGGTAATTGATGATAATGCAGATATCCGTTCGTATGTACGCGGATTACTCCATACCGATTATACTGTTATTGAAGCAGCAGACGGTTCGGAGGGTATCCGCAAAGCAATGAAATATGTTCCGGACTTGATAATCTCTGATGTGATGATGCCTGGTATTGATGGAATAGAGTGTTGCCGTCGGCTGAAAAGCGAACTGCAAACCTGCCATATCCCTGTCATCCTATTGACAGCCTGTTCTTTGGATGAACAACGGATTCAGGGATATGACGGAGGTGCGGATTCTTATATCTCCAAGCCCTTCAGTTCGCAATTGCTGTTGGCACGCGTTCGTAATCTGATAGATTCACATCGCCGCCTGAAACAGTTCTTTGGTGACGGACAAACGTTGGCGAAAGAGGATGTCTGTGATATGGATAAAGACTTTGTGGAAAAATTCAAGGCTTTAATTGAAGCAAAGATGGGAGATTCAAATTTGAATGTAGAGGATTTGGGTAAGGATATGGGATTAAGTCGTGTGCAACTCTATCGCAAAATAAAATCCCTGACTAATTATTCTCCGAATGAATTGCTTCGCATCGCTCGCTTGAAGAAGGCTGCTTCCCTGCTTGCTTCGTCAGATATGACAGTGGCGGAGATTGGTTATGAAGTCGGTTTTAGTTCTCCTTCTTATTTTACCAAATGTTATAGAGAGCAGTTTGGCGAAAGTCCGACAGATTTGCTGAAAAGGAAAGGATAGAATCAAAACTATTCACGTCAGAATACAATAAATCCCGGTAACTTGAATTTTCAATGTTTACCGGGATTTATTGATATGTGTTAGTTATGAATCAATAAACTTTTATCTGCGTTTCCTTGATTATACCAGTTTTGTTCGTTTTTGCCACTACTTTGCGCCCATTTTGCAAATCCTTTATAGGCTTCCAAGAAATTAGCTTTTTCAATAGCATGCGCTGCGTTGCCTGGTACTCTTAATCCCCAAATCAGGCGTCCTGCACTAAAATAATAATTATCATCTTCTTCGTCCCCGTTTGTATATACCGGTAGCAGATTTTTATCATTGAATGGATATTGGTAAGTGATCGGTTCAATACCATTCATATGGATTTCTGTTCCGCTATCATTACGTTTTAAATACAAGTCGAATTCATCGCCTTCTAATATTTCCTTTACTTCTTTTCTCTTTTTTAGGGTGATCAGAATATTGATCTCCGGTAAATCACTTGTTGCTACCAAAGCATTCTTTTCTGTATTATAATATTGGCTGCCTGCAGGTTTAGCCAGATTCTTAATTAAAGGGCTGTAATCAATGATAAGATGTTTATTGGGGACAAGATCTACTCCGTCGATCGCAGGAATCACGTTTTTAGTTTCATAAACTTCTATACTTTCCACTTCGTCAGAATCTATTTCTTTCAGTCTTAAATAAGGAGAATAAGGGAATATTCCTCCGATAGCTTTTAGACGTAATCCTATTTGCATATACTGCGCAGTGTATTTTTTGTCAACCTTTTTAATGCCTTGGAACTGCACCTTATAATTGACTACAAAATCATTAAAGTCATAATCTCCTAATGATGGGAATTGGTCTTCAAACATGATTGTTCCCCAACCATCTTTGGGATGAAAAATGACTCCTTTTGACAATTGGATGTCATCTTCTATATCATGCCCACGAGTGATTGACCGGGTGGTGTTAGATTTGGATTTGGCATCATTAGCAATGTTCAGTGAGAAACTTCTATCTGCATTTACAGGTATGGCTACTTTTTTGATTTCATTGGTGCTGGTTTTGTACTGGGCATACAATGTATTTACGTAGGTTGGGATGCTCAAAGGGAGACTTGAAATTTCTGTATCTACAGGAATGTCGGCTATTTTCTCTTCTTTACTACATGCTTCATCCAAAAAGAAGGAAACCATAGTGGGGGTAGTAGCAGCTACTGTTCCTGCGGCTACTTGAGTTAATTTCCATTGAAAGCCTGCGGGTATATCCAAGTCTTTTACTTGAATTTCTTTCTCGGGTTGTTTACTTTCATCATAAAGGTTCTTCTCACAGGAGCTGAA
>CAUHML010000305.1 GCA_959606905.1 uncultured Bacteroides sp.
TTGCCGGTGGATTATCTGCTATTCCTGTGATTGGCGGATTATGTTCATTGTTTGTCGGACTACCGGTTGCATACGGCTTTGCTATCGTGATGCTTGGTGTATTCAAAGGTAAAGAAATTGATTTCGGAGTGTTATTCGAAGGCTTCCAGGACTATGGACGTATTTTTGTAACGAAGTTGCTACAGGGTATCTATACCGCTTTGTGGATGTTGCTGTTGGTTGTACCAGGAATTATCAAGCACTATTCTTATGCAATGACCGACTATATCTTGAAAGAAGACCCCGAAATGAAAAACAATGCAGCTATTGAGAAAAGTATGGCTATGATGGAAAACAACAAGATGAAACTGTTCATGCTTGATTTGAGCTTTATCGGTTGGGCTATCCTTTCTCTCTTTACTTTCGGTATCGGATTCTTTTTCCTGCAACCTTATGTGCAGGTTGCTCATGCTGCTTTCTATGAAGATTTGAAAGCACAACAAGGTGGAAATGTAGAAGTAAACGTTGAAGTGAATGTTGAGATTTAATAACACGAATCATTCAATATTATAGAAGAATGGAGCATAGAGAAATCTGTGCTCCATTTCTTTTTGTCAGTTGCGTCAAAATCAGTACCTTTGCGGCCTAATCAGGATTGATATGGGAAAGAATAAATTAGAAAAGTTTGCCGATATGGCGAGTTATCCACACGTGTTCGAATATCCTTATTCGGCAGTACATAACGTGCCTTTTGACATGAAGGGGAAATGGCATAAGGAGTTTTTTAAAAACGATCATCCGATTGTGCTCGAACTAGGCTGCGGACGTGGTGAGTACACCGTCGGCTTGGGTAAAATGTTTCCCGAAAAGAACTTTATAGCAGTTGATATAAAAGGTGCCCGTATGTGGACGGGAGCAACGGAATCATTACAGGCCGGAATGAAGAATGTCGCTTTCCTGCGTACCAATATTGAAATCATCGAGCGTTTTTTTGCTGAAGGCGAAGTGAGTGAAATATGGCTTACCTTCTCTGACCCGCAAATGAAGAAAGCAACCAAGCGATTGACTTCTACCTATTTTATGGAACGGTACCGTAAATTCTTACAGCCGAATGGTATTATCCACCTGAAAACGGACAGCAACTTCATGTTTACCTATACAAAATACATGATTGAAGCAAATCGTCTTCCCGTTGAGTTTATGACCGAAGATTTATATCATTCCGATTTGGTAGATGATATTCTCGGTATCAAGACTTATTATGAACAACAATGGCTCGATCGTGGTTTAGCTATTAAGTATATCAAATTCCGGCTTCCGCAGGAAGGTCAATTGCAAGAACCGGATGTAGAAATAGAACTTGATCCTTATCGTAGTTACAATCGTAGCAAACGTAGCGGATTAAGTACAAGTAAATAGTTTTGTGCAGTAACAATCGCCCTTAAAGTGAACTGACACTTAATCGAATGGTGATTTTAAATTGTAAATAGTAAATCGTCAAATAGTAAATAAAATGACTCTCTATCCTAAATTGATATTAGATGCATTGGCAACGGTGCGTTATCCCGGTACGGGAAAGAATCTGGTGGAAGCGGAGATGGTTGCCGATAATCTCCGTATTGATGGCATGACTGTCAGCTTCTCATTGATCTTTGAGAAACCGACTGATCCGTTTATGAAATCAATGTTGAAGGCTGCGGAAACAGCTATTCACACGTATGTTTCTCCTGATGTGCAGGTAACGATCACAGCGGAAAGTAAACAAGCTGCCCGTCCGGAAGTTGGCAAGCTCCTTCCGCAAGTGAAGAATATAGTCGGCATATCTTCCGGTAAAGGTGGAGTAGGCAAGTCTACGGTGTCTGCGAATCTGGCTGTTGCTTTGGCTAAATTAGGTTATAAAGTCGGTTTGCTTGATGCTGATATTTTTGGTCCTTCTATGCCGAAGATGTTTCAGGTGGAAGATGCACGCCCTTATGCAGAACGTATCGACGGTCGTGACATGATTATTCCGGTAGAAAAATATGGAGTGAAATTATTATCTATCGGCTTCTTTGTCGATCCGGATCAGGCAACTTTGTGGCGTGGTGGAATGGCTAGTAATGCGTTGAAACAGTTGATTGCTGATGCAGCTTGGGGAGAGTTGGATTATTTCCTGATAGACCTTCCTCCCGGAACCAGTGATATTCATTTGACAGTTGTTCAAACGCTGGCCATGACAGGGGCGATTGTTGTCAGCACTCCGCAGGCAGTGGCTTTGGCAGATGCCCGTAAGGGAATCAATATGTTTACCAATGATAAGGTAAATGTACCTATCCTTGGTTTGGTTGAAAATATGGCTTGGTTTACTCCTGCCGAACTTCCCGAAAATAAATACTATATCTTCGGAAAAGAAGGCGCAAAGAAACTGGCTGAAGAGATGAATGTTCCTTTGTTGGGACAGATACCTATCGTACAAAGCATTTGCGAAGGGGGAGATAATGGTACACCTGTTGCGTTGGATGAAGATTCCGTAACCGGACGTGCTTTCTTATCCCTGGCTGCCAGTGTCGTTCGCCAAGTAGATCGACGGAATGTAGAGATGGCGCCGACTCAAATCGTGGAAATGCATAAATAAGTGGAATCTGGAGTTGGATAGCTTTGCAGTAAGTTATCCATAGGATATAAAACGAGCCTCTGTAGTCTTTTCAAAGACTATGGAGGCTCGTTTATTTATTGATTTTTAGGATTACGTATTCTTGCAAAATAATCTTATATTATAATCCGCGTAATCCGTGCCTAAATATATTATATAAACTAATTATGATGACATACTTATGTAGCAATTGTTGTTGGCGGATTTTCCTCTACAAGATAGTGACGCT
>CAUHML010000306.1 GCA_959606905.1 uncultured Bacteroides sp.
GTGCCAGGTTCATGGCTTCTTTCTGTGCGTCGCGGAATTTGAATACGTCGAGCAGTTTTTCCACTTCTGCTTTTACGTCTGCAAATTCTTTCAGTGTTTCCTTGTCGTAGTCGGTCAGTTCACCTTGTGCAGGTACGCGCCCGTCGAAGTATTTTTGAGTCAATACCATTGCACGGTTCACGAAGTTGCCGTATACGGCTACCAGTTCGTTGTTATTGCGTGCCTGGAAGTCTTTCCAGGTGAAGTCGTTGTCTTTTGTTTCCGGTGCGTTGGCGGTCAGTACGTAGCGGAGTACGTCCTGTTTGCCGGGGAAGTCCGCCAGGTATTCGTGCAACCATACAGCCCAGTTGCGGGAAGTGGAGATTTTGTCTCCTTCGAGGTTAAGGAATTCGTTGCTCGGCACGTTGTCCGGCAGGATATAGCTGCCTTCTGCTTTCAGCATGGCGGGGAATACGATGCAGTGGAACACGATGTTGTCTTTTCCGATGAAATGGATCAGGCGGGTTTCAGGATCTTTCCACCAGGTTTCCCAGCTGTCGGGGAGAAGTTCTTTGGTGTTGGATATGTAGCCGATAGGTGCGTCAAACCATACATAAAGCACTTTTCCTTCTGCTCCTTCTACGGGAACAGGGATACCCCAGTCGAGGTCACGGCTCACGGCACGTGGTTGCAGTCCCATGTCGAGCCAGCTTTTGCATTGGCCGTATACGTTGGGACGCCATTCTTTGTGATCTTCCAGAATCCATTTGCGCAGCCATCCTTCGTGCTTGTCGAGAGGAAGATACCAGTGTTTGGTTTCTTTCATTACCGGTTTGCTGCCGCTGATAGCACTTTTCGGGTTGATAAGATCCGTAGGAGAAAGTGAGGTTCCGCATTTTTCGCATTGGTCGCCGTAAGCGCCTTCGGAATGGCAGTGGGGACATTCTCCGGTGATATAACGGTCGGCAAGGAATGTTTTTGCTTCCTCGTCGTAATATTGTTCAGACGTTTTCTCGATGAATTCGCCTTTATCGTACAATGTTTTGAAGAAATCCGAAGCCAATTGGTGATGCGTCGGCGAAGTGGTGCGGCTATACACGTCGAATGAGATACCGAATTCTTCGAATGATTTTTTTATCAGCGAATGATAACGGTCTACTACATCCTGCGGAGTAATTCCTTCTTTCTTGGCACGAATCGTGATAGGTACCCCGTGCTCGTCCGAACCTCCGATGAATAATACATCTTCTTTTTTCAGACGCAGATAACGCACATAAATGTCTGCCGGTACGTATACACCAGCCAAGTGACCGATATGGACAGGACCGTTCGCATACGGCAGTGCCGATGTGACGGTGGTTCTTTTGAATTTCTTTTCCATTATATAGTGTGATTTTTGTTGTTTTCAACTTTGTAATGTGCAAAGATAATGACTTTTCACCACAGATTACACGGATTAACACAGATTATTTCATTGAAAAGTGGTCACAGAATGAAACAGGAACGTTTCGTAATAAAAAAACAGGTAAAAAGAAAGTGTTTTACCCTGATATAAGTTGGCTAGAAAATAGCCAATTTGTATCGGGGTATTTTTATATTTTCTATTATGTTCTATTTTTAAGATTGAAACAGATTAGGAGTATCTAAACTGTATTCTAATAAAAGAAGTGACGTATAAAATACTGTATGAATATGCGGAATAAGTCATCTTTCTTGAATACAAATGAGTGAATATTCATGATTGTTGATAGAATCATGAATCATTTCTTTTAAAGGAAGACTTCGTTCCTTTTAAAGAAACGGTTTATTGGTCAGTGAGAAGTGCTTCCTTGCTTTTAAACGAAAGGACAAAAGGGTATTTAGAATACTTGTTTTGTGCTGGTTGCTGTCGAATAGGTAACATGTGAGTTGTTTCTATTTGAACTTATATTTGCAATAATCTGCTCCTGAAATTAGGAATTTTGCCTTTTTGATGTTGAATCGAATGATTTAAAGTCTGTTTTGTGTGAATATGGATTATGCAACTTGCTTATCCTTCAAGTTTTCCAATATACTCCGGACTCATCTTGTATATTTTTGATTCTGTATGAGTTTTATGTCCATTTTTTCTGCATAAAGTAATATTCTGTTCTAATGATAAGAATTACATGGTAAGATTATAGCTTTGCATTTCAATAAGTCAGTATAATCTATATAATTTCTTGCTCATTTCCTCTTTTATCATCTATTTCCATCTATATTTCTCCCCTTTTTCTTTCTTTTTTCTCGTAAGAAAGAATATATTTGTACCTAAGTTAAACGAAAACCAAAGCATGATATGATAACAACCCAGTTGCTTCGTCCTGAAAGCATTGTCGTAGTAGGGGCATCGAATAATGTGCATAAGCCGGGTGGCGCAATATTAAAGAATTTGATAAACGGAGGTTATCAGGGAGAACTTCGGGCGGTGAATCCGAAGGAAAAGGAAGTGCAGGGAGTTCCCGCCTTTGCGGATGTGAATGATCTGCCGGACACAGATCTGGCGGTGTTGGCTGTGCCTGCTTCGATGTGTCCTGATATGGTGGAAACATTGGCTAGCAAGAAACAAACCAGGGCATTTATTATACTCTCGGCTGGTTTTGGTGAAGAAACCCACGAAGGGGCGCTGTTGGAAGAACGTATTTTGGAAACAGTTAATAAATACGGCGCTTCACTGATTGGTCCTAATTGCATCGGATTGATGAATACATGGCATCATAGTGTATTCAGCCAGCCGATTCCTAACTTAAACCCCAAAGGGGTGGACTTGATTTCCAGCTCCGGTGCTACGGCGGTATTTATTCTCGAAA
>CAUHML010000307.1 GCA_959606905.1 uncultured Bacteroides sp.
CCTTCCTCCGGATTTCCGAAATTAGGCCAGTTTTTATATTTACTGTATGCTACCAATGCATTCCACATATCATTGTTACGATCATATTCAATCAATTTAACTCCGTTCAACCAATGTTCCACATGATTGCCTTTTACGATAATGGTAGCAGTATTAAACTCTTTCTTATTGAAAGGTTTATTCTTAGGAGCCGGAATCAAATCATACAACGAACCTAGCTTTCTGTTACCTTTCACACCCAGTTTTGCATCAGGATGTTTGTCATCATCAAGAATCTGGAATTCACAACCGATAGCAGAGCCTGCACCTTTATTCATATCCGGGTTTACGAAATATTTAATTCCGCTATTGGCACCTTCAGTAATCTTAAAATCTACTTTCAGAATAAAGTTCTTGTATTTACGGGTAGTCACAATATCACCGCCATTAGCAGATTCAGCGCCACCACTCTTCATTACTTTCAGAATTCCATCTTCTATCTTCCAGCCTTTTGCAGGGAAAGTAGAAAGCTTAGCTCCTCTCCATCCATCAGTAGTCTTGCCATCCCATAATAGAGTCCATCCTTCTTTTGCTTCATTCGGAGAAATCGTGTTGGCAATCAGATTCACTTCCGGTGCAGCTTGCGCTTCCGGTGTCTGATAGCGTTCTACGTCTGTCGTACAAATGCGGATATCTTTCCAACTAACAGTTTTACCTTCATCTGCCGCATTTCCAATGGCATGCACTTGCAAAGCAATGAAGCCCACAGGAGTCATATCATCCCAGATATTAGCACAAGGTACTCCGTTTATCCAAGTACGGATTGAGTTACCCACAGCCTCAATACGAGCTTTATTCCATGCATTATTCTTAAAAGCGGTTTTTGCCGACGGATTCAGCGTCAAAGGATAAAGCCAGTTTCTACGTGCCTCATCATAGATACCACCTGACCAAGCGCGTTTGGAAGGATCGATCTCAAACTGATAACCGTGTACGCGACCTTTCTTATAATCTTTCTTGCTTTCACTACGAAGCTGTACTCCGGAATTTAAACCGTCATCTACCTTGAAGTCAAACTCAAGGATAAAGTCACCATAATTCTTTGTCGTTGCCAAAAAAGTATTGGGTGTTCCCATTTTAGATACACCGACAATGGCACCATCTACAATTTTATACTCGGCTTTGCCATTCAATTTCTTCCATCCTTTCAGGTTTTTCCCATTGAAAAGAGGTTCCCAATTCTGCGCACCTAAAGAAGCGGCACAGAATAAAAGTAAAGTTAATACGATATTCTTCTTCATAATCATTGATTAGTCTTTCCCACTCCCTTATATTCGAAGAAGGAATGGAAAAGGCTATTTTCTATTTATAATTTATAAAATTCATCCCAACCTTTACGCGGTGGAAGTCCCGCCAGCATTGCATTAGCAAATTCATTATTTGTAATCTGCTTCGTACGAGGATCAAAGAACAACTGTGTATTAAGTCGTTGAGCCATCACCCCCAGTGAGAATACCTGACTCAACACTCCATTGATTTCGAACGGTGAGCGTGTCTTTTCAATACCGTTACATGCCAACAAGAAGTTCTCGAAGTGATTGGAAGGACTTTTAGGAACCTTCGGCAACTTGTCTGCCATCTCTTTTGCTTTCTCCTCCGGAATTATAGACAAAGTGCTTCCATGACTACCACCCTTGAAGATCAAATCCTTAGTATAAATGATCTTTCCTGGATTCAACTTAGACTTCGGAGTATCTCCCTGATTAGTTGCCGGGATGTTCGGATCTAGTCCCGAAACTCCATAACCGGCAGGAATAGGAGGAAGATTATCCAAACCATCATACCAGGTAATATCTACCGGTGGCATTCCTTTACGTTGCGGGAAACGGAAGAGAATCGTGGAAGAATATGGAAAGAAGTAATCATTATGCCCTTTTGCGTATTGCATGGTAACTTCATATGGCAATCCCAGTTCCAGGAATTCGTGAGCCGTGTCGAGGATATGTGCTCCCCAGTCGCCCAATGCTCCCATACCAAAATCATACCAACAACGCCATTGTCCCAAATGATAATCTTTATTATACTCGTGATAAGGAGTAACTCCGAGCCAAGTGTCCCAATCCAGATCTTTCGGCAGTTGCTGACCGGAAGGAAGTTTATAAATATTAGTGTCCCATTTATGCCAACGACGTGGGTTATTCATGTGGGCAGTGATAGCAGTAACGTCTTTGATAATTCCCGCATCCATCCAGGCTTTAAACTGGAAATAGTTTGCTTCAGAATGTCCCTGATTTCCCACTTGAGTAACCAAGTTCGGACGTTTAAGCGCAGCTTGCATCAACAGTTCCGCTTCATAGAAGGTACGTGCCAGCGGTTTCTCTACATATACGTGCTTTCCGGATGCCAAAGCCAGCATACTAATCGGGAAATGCGAATGGTCAGGAGTAGCAATTGCCACGGCATCAAATTCGTTACCGGCCTTATCAAACATTTGGCGGAAATCCCTAAACTGCTTTGCTTTCGGATATTTAGCCATTATCTTTTGTGTATGTTTGGCACCCATGTCTACATCACATAAAGCCACCACTTCCACCATACCTGTCCGTGCAAAGTCTTCAATAATCTGCTCTCCGCGGTTACCAATGCCGATATAAGCAATCTTCACTTTGTCACCTCTTCCTTTTTTAGGTGAAGCAGTTTGCGCATGTAATAAATCACCAGTTCCCAATGCCAATCCGGCTGAAGCCATCGACATCGTTTTCAAAAAATCCCTTCGTGTTACCATAAATTATTTATTTTCATTGATATTGATTAAGTTCTTCTTT
>CAUHML010000308.1 GCA_959606905.1 uncultured Bacteroides sp.
ATGCTGTTTTCTTTGAAAGACTGACACTCGAAGTAGATTATTATAACCAACGGACAAAAGATATGATATTTGATGTACCACTTTCTTACACAACTGGATTCGGGTCTATCCTAAAAAATGTAGGTGAGATGGAAAACAAAGGTATAGAATTCTTGATTAACGCTAACGTACTTAGAAATAAGGATTTCAGTTGGGATGTTCGTTTCACTGGTACGGCAAATAAAAATAAAATCATAAAACTTGCCACAGAAAAACCAATTGAAAATACTCTAACTATCAGAAAAGTTGGCGAGGCGTATAATACATTCTATATGCCGGAATATGCAGGAGTGGATCCTGAAACAGGAGAAGCAATGTGGTATAAAGGACAAGAAGGGGATGAGAAAACAAAAAATGTAAATGAGGCCGGTCAGCGAATTGTAGGTTCTGCCGATCCTAAATTTTATGGTGGCTTTGGAATGAATTTCAAATACAAAGGTTTTGACTTCTCTTTTGATACCAGTTTCACCTTGGGAAATAAAGTATATAACTCCGGATTTGCATTTGATATGCAGGTTGGACATTATTTCTTAGGTCCGGTATCTAACTATGTTTATGACAACCGCTGGCAAAAGCCGGGAGATATAACCGACGTACCCAAATTTGTAGCTGGAGACAACTCGGGAGCAGAAACTAATTCCAGCCGTTTCTTAATGAACGGTTCTTATTTGAGAATGAAATCCATGGTTTTAGGATATACTCTTCCGAAGAACCTTATGAATAAAGTGGCTATTGACAATTTAAGAGTTTATATCTCTGCTGACAATTTGTTCACTATCACTGCTAAAGATTTTATAGGATTTGATCCACAAACTAGATCTACCGGTATGCAGTCTTGGGCATATCCTGTACCTAGAAATATCATGTTCGGTCTTAATCTTAGCTTCTAAAAAATAACTTTAGAAATTTATGACAATGAAGAAAATATTATTTGCTTTATTAACCGGTTGGATGGCAATTTCATTCACCGCATGCGATGACTTCTTGACAGAAACGCCATCAACTTCTGTTCCGACAGAAGAAGCCTTGGTTACTACCCAAGATTTTCAGAATGCTTTAAATGGTGTATATTACACATTAGGTTCATATCGTTTTCTGGGACGTGATGTATTAGCAATTGGAGATGCGCCAACGGATATCACTTCACATTCCGTTGCAACGTCTCATTTCTATGACATCTTCCGCTATCAGATACTGGATACTAATTCATACATAGAAGAAATATGGGCATACGGATATTGGGCTATCGACCGTTGTGCACGTATCATTAAAGAAGGTGCTTCATTTAAAGAAGTAACAAAGGGGGATCTGACAGAAGTGGAAGGATGCATCGCTCAAGCCTATGCAATTAAAGCCCTCTGCTCTTTCTATTTGACTAACATGTTTGGTTTGCCATATTCGGAAGCCAACAAAACGACATTAGGTATCGTAAACGTTACTGAGCCCGTCCCTGCCTATTCACAGGTGTCAAGAGTCAGTGTAGAACAAAATTATAGCCTGATTCTTGATGATATAACGAAGGCTAAAGAATATTATGCTAAAGAAGGTGTTGAAAATGTAGGTAAACAGTATATGAATACGGCTGCAGTTGCTGCACTTGAAGCTCGCGTAAAACTCTATATGAAAAATTACGAAGGGGCTATTACGGCGGCTCAAGAGGCAATAACCCTAAGTGGTGGTACAATTGTATCAACCAAAGAAGATTATAAGAATATGTACACGACATTGGCTGTTTCGACAGAAGACATTTTCTTTATAGCAAAAGCCGAAGATGATTATTTATCTGCTAATGCTCTGAATACTTTATGGAATAAATACGGTTTGTCTATTAACAGCGCAACAATAGCAGAATATTCATCTAATGATATTCGTCTGGCACTTCTTGGCGGTACGTGGACTGGTGGAAAAATGCGTGGTATCACAACCAATAATCAGATTTCTAACTTGCCGGTTTTCAGACTGCCTGAAATGTATTTAATACAGGCAGAAGCATATGCAAAACAATCAACTCCTGATTATGGTAAAGCTAAAGAAAAACTGTTGGAAGTAGCGGCAAAAAGAAATCCGGATTTGGATGATAGTGAAATTGCAGAGGATCAGACGATTATTGATGTGATTGACAAAGAAAGAAAATTAGAACTGGTTCAAGAAGGACATCGCTTCTTTGATGCAAGAAGATTAGGCAAAATTATTAGTGTGGCAGATGGAGCGTATACTAATTTCAACATTGCCAAATTTGTGTACCCAATACCTTCTTTTGAAGTTAATTCAGGTTTTGGGGTTATACAAACAGAGGGATGGAGTGATAATCTACCTCGATAAAACATTTTTTAATATTGCCTCCATATAAGGATAAGTTTTAAATAAGTAGATGAGACCTGCAATTTCGATTAATTCTAAAATTGCAGGTCTTATTATTTATAAATATATACATAAATAGTTTTACGTAAGAAACATTTACTTCAACGTCGTATCGAATTATGGGGAAAAGGAGCACGTCTATTAGACTACAGACGTTATATTGATCCGGAAGACTGGGAAATGACGATGATGATTCCAATGACAGAGTTCGACGGTAATGAAAGCTTAAATATTGCCACTGATCAGAATCCATAAACAATTCACTTCTTTTTAATGAAATAAAAAAGAGTAGATACAATATATCCAATTCCAAGATATAAAAAAGATACTGATTTATAAAGGTAAAAATGAGACTAAACTCTTTGGCAAGCCTTGGAGTTTTAGTCTCATTTCTATTAAG
>CAUHML010000309.1 GCA_959606905.1 uncultured Bacteroides sp.
TTTTAGCTTCAAAACAAGCTTATCTCCGGCTTTTATCTTCTTATGAGTACTGCGTACTTTCGTTCGTGTATTCAGCTTCTCATCATCTTCGTACAGGTGAAGCATATACTTCTTACCCGGTTCCAGAAAATCCGTAGTCAATGTAATTGTGCGGGCTTCCGTATTCGTCATTGCTCCTACAAACCAGTCATTCCCCGAACGACGTGCCTGAACGATATATTCACCAATCTCTCCATCTAACGCGCGGCTGTCATCCCATACACTCGGAATTGCTTTCCAAAATTCCAGTTCTTCTTCTCCCTGGTAGAATTCCGGTCTGTCATACCAAAACATAAATTGCAAAGGACTGTAATACACAGCTGCCATCGCCAACTGATGTGCTTTCGTATTCTTCACCCGATTATTGAAATAGCAAAGCGTATAGTCTCCTGCACCTGCCAGATAGCGGGTGAAAGGAAGAGTCGTATTGTGTGTGGCATCCGGCATTTCTTCATTTCCACGAATACCTTCCTGCGTCATCAGGTTAGGATAAGTACGGCTGAAACCTGTCGGACGATATTCGTCATGAATATCTACCATCAGATCATATTCTCCACATTTACGAACTGCATCATGCAACCAGGTACTCCAACGCTGATTACCTATCTGTACAAAACCGAACTTGACACCTTTCAGCCCCCATTTCTTATACAATGGCAATAAAGTATCCAACTGCTGCACTAATGCGCGCTGATTGACATACACCATAAGTCCGATTCCTTTCGATTCGGCATATTTACACAAAGCGGGTATATCGAGGTCTTTGTCCGGAGAAACAGTAGTAGCGTCCGAACTCATTTTCATTTCCGGTCCGTACCATCCTGCATCCATGTGCACATACTGAATACCACGTTCTGCCGCAAAGTCAATGGCTGCTTTTACTCTATCTTGTTTCAAGTCGCCCGAACGGAATACTTTCCCGGGTTTGATCCAAGAAGTATCAGCCAGTTTGCAAGCCGGATTCAGATTCAAGACAAGATCATTATTATTAATTAAATCGACCGGACGTTCGCCAACCATGATTACACGCCACGGAGTACTGTAAGGAGAAATAATATCGACGCTACTATACAGGCTTGTCTCCAAAGTGGAAGGTTTCTCTGCCGATAAACGGAATTTACCACGAACATAATCCACCATTTCCGCTTCCAACAAGGCTACAGATAATCCATCAGGCAGTTCCAATGTCAAAGGACGCTCACTCTCCTCTTTGCCCCATCCTTCCAACGGACGAAGTTCATAAGGCCCTTGTGCCCAACGTTCATAATACGCCATCGTTCCTTCAGGCATTGTGAAGCTAGTCTGCTCACCGACAATATGCAAGAAAAGCCCGTTTGTCATTTCCGGAAAATGATAGCGGAAAGCAACTCCTTCATTATAGGCGCGGACTATGATATTCATAAAGTAGTTTTTACGCTTATCATAACCACCATCCCGATTACCTTTTCCTTCTCCCTTCTTGAATTTCAAAGTCATCTCATTGTAGCAATCACGTACTTCCGCACGTTCGCCATATACAGGCTTCCATCTCTCGTCCGTCTTTTGATGTTCAGTCTCTGTCAACTTCAGATTCTCACACCAAAAATGACAAGTATCATTCGGTATACCCAACGCCGATTCAAACAACTGATTTTCAATCAGAACACCCAGTTTACTTTCTTCAATCACCGGACGATTTTTATAAGTCAAGGTATAATACATTTGTGCATTATCCTCTCCCACCGCACGTTGATAAAAGGTAAAACGATAAGCTCCATCAGGAGACGTCAGTTCCCGACGGGTTTCTGTCATCACATCTTGCGCTTTTACCAATGCCGGTATCACCAACAACAAAAGCAAAATTCTTTTCTTCATTCTATTTACGTTCATGTTTATTCCTTTTCTATTATATACGAACGAGAAAGAAATTATACTCAAATGTTTATTGCCTGAAAAAGCTTATTCCATCTGTTCCCTATAAAAAGTAGGTGTCATTCCTGTCACCCTTTTAAAGATGCGGTTAAAATGTACAGGTGATTCAAATCCGCAAGTAGCACTGATTTGAGATATATTCATCATACTACTATTCAATAGTTTACAAGCATATCCGATACGCATATCAAGTACATACTCTTTAAATGTCTTTCCTGTGTTTTCTTTAAAGTATCGGCAGAAAGCGGCAGGGTTCATCGCTGTATAAGAAGCAATTTCATCCAGACCGATAGACTCGGTATAATGTTTATTCAAATAGGCAATCACCTTTTCCATTCTTTCATTACGCATAATCGAAGGGGACGGAGTATAATGAGAAGTAGTCAGATATTTCTTATGATTGCTGGTAGCCATCATCTGTAGAAGTGAAAGCAACAGGATGATTTGATCTGCTCCTTTGGCAGAAGGAATTTGTTCCAATAACTTAATGATTTTCCCCGAACGGGTAATTGTGAATTTAATTCCTCTGCAAGCATCCTCCAATAAATTCCTGATAGGAATAAACTGGGAGTATTGAGAAATTGAATAATGCATAAAATCTTTCTCAAACTGAATATTGACTCCTCTTACTTTCGGTTCGGATTTTTCTTCGTTATCAGATTCTTCCCCGCCGTCCGGTGGACTTTGCATACTATGAGGCAGTTCGGAACCGAAAAGAATCAAATCACCTTTTGAATAGGAGATAATGCTGTCACCCACCAGACAATCCCCCTCTCCCTTCTCCACATAAATAATTTCATACTCACTATGAAAATGCCACGGATACGTGAAACG
>CAUHML010000310.1 GCA_959606905.1 uncultured Bacteroides sp.
TCCGAACTTGTTTCCGATAGGAGATGGGTTCGGATTATTTGTTTTCTTCGGAAAACTCAATATGGGTGTCCGTGGAAGATGAAAATTAAGGATAATGAACTATTAATCGCAAATAATCTGTGCTATAATACTAAAAGGAGGTGTCATAATGCAGATTAACGTGAAGTTGTCTCCAGATGTGCTAGACTGGGTTATGGCACATATTCAACAAGAAAATGTTCCGCGGGATGTTGTAAAGTATTTAACAATATGGAAAAGTGGTGAAAAAGTGCCCACTTTTAATCAGATCGAAAAAGTTAGTAAAGCATCTGGAATCCCATTTGGGTATTTTTTCCTCCAAGAACCTCCCAAAGAAGAATTTCCATTATTAGAGTACAGAACCATAGATAGCACATCGGCAATGAATCCGAGCAGAAATATTATTGATGTTATGCATGATATGGAACAAGTTCAGGATTGGGCTAGAAATCATGCTATAGAGGAAGAACAGCAGGCTCCAGAATTTATTGGAAGCCAAAAAAACAATGTGGATACTGAAGACTTTGCCGAATATGTCCGAACAGTTTTAGAGTTAGAAATTAAATGGTATGAAAACAGCAAATCGGCTGTAGAGTCTTTTAAAACACTGAGAGATAAAATTAGTCAAGCAGGCGTTATTGTTATGATGAGTGGTATTGTTGGAAATAATACGCATCGACCGCTCGACATAAATGAATTTCGTGCTTTTGCGATGGTAGATGATCTTGTACCATTAATTTTTATCAATTCAAACGATTCGGTTAACGGGAAACTATTTTCTTTGCTACACGAATTTGCTCATATATGTATAGGAAATAATAGTTTATACAATGACAGATATAGCTCTGGAACAAGGGTTAGTAAGGCGGAAAGTGTATCTAATGCAGTGGCTGCGGAAATTTTAGTTCCACAGGTCATGTTTGAGAAAAAGTGGAAAGAAATCGATAAATTTGATGATCCAATTAAAACGATTGATGTGCTTACAAAGTATTTTAGCTGTGGGACGACAGTTATAGCAAGGAAAGCATTAGATAACGGATATATTGATTATTCTGTATATAGGAAGCTGTCACAAATTGCGGTTAATCGTTACAATGAAAAACGAAAAAAGGAAAAAGAGCAAGGCGGTGGCGGAGACTATTATAGAACTGCGGCAAGCCGAATTGATACACGGTTTTTCAAGAGCTTGGTCTCAAGCGTTCACGAAGGAAAAACTTTATACACGGACGCTTTTAGACTTACTAATACCAATAGATCTACCTTTGAAAATTTGGTTAACAAAATGGGGGGTGGGTCGAAGTGAATCAAGAAGTTTTTCTAATAGATACAAATGCTTTGCTGACACCGCATCTTATGTATTATCCGTTTGACCTCGCACCTAGCTTTTGGGAACAGCTAGAAGAGAAACTTAAAGATGGTTCAGTTGTTCTCTTAGATATGGTGAAAAATGAAATAACAGAGGGTCATGATGAACTTTCAAATTGGATGAAGTCATTACAGGGGATAAACATCATTGACCATAGAACTCCCGAAATCATAGAAAAATATAGTAGAGTTTTAGGTGCAGTTCAAAGCAATACATGCTATAAGCAAAGTGCGCTTGCAGAGTGGTCAAGAGAAAGTGTTGCAGATCCATGGCTAATTGCAACTGCGGCAGTAAGAAAATTAACAATAGTAACATTTGAAAAAAAGAATGGTGGTCTGTCACCCAAAAATCCGAGTAAAAATGCTAAAATACCAGATGTGGCGATTGAGTTTGGAGTAAGCGTTTGTGATCTATATTATATGATGAGAAGTTTATCATTTCGTCTTTAATAGAATCTAAATTGCATTATGTGATATAACAAAAACAGGGTGCGCCCGCCCGGACGCACCCTGCCAAAAGCCACAGACAATAACGATATGTACAGCAGGAAGTTCCCCAACGGGAACTTCCTGTTTTTCTTTTCCTGCAAGATGAGCCTGTTCCGCCTGCCATGCGGCAAACTCGCGCTGGCCTTCCTCACTGTTCTAACAGGCAAGGATGGCTGGGTAGAACGCCCGCGCCAGACGGTCGATGACTTCATCGGGGTAAGGGGAAGTATTTGTGGACTTTTTCTTTTTGTTCAAACGCACGCTCCTTTGATCGTCCCACCGTGGCAAAGTCGGGCGAGAAAATCAAAGTTCCAATTTTTATCAGGCGCAAGGGCGCGGATGCTTTCCGCCCTGCTCTTGCGGCGGGTGGCTCGTTGATGGCTTACAAGTGCCTGTGGTTATGCCGTTTTAGAGGATTTACCGCTGGATTCTGCAAGAACTTCGCCCAGCGTTTTCAAAAACTCAAGATGAGACTTCAGGGCAAAGCGAAGAACTTTGACCTGTTCCGGATGCGTAAGAAGTTTCGGGTTCAAGTCGAACGTAACCTCCCAACTCTTTCGCATGAGAGATTCAGCATTGTGGAGCCGGTAGTACAGTTCGAGAAACTTTTGGGGAACATCATAGTTTTCATCAATGGTGTTGCTGGCGGCTTTCTCTGCCTGCTTCACCGTTACTTTGTTAGGCTTGACCTTCTTCGGCTTCGGCACATAATTTTTGATTTCCTCAAAAATTTCAGCCTGTTCTTCGGGCTTGGCCTTGCCGAGATTTTCGAGAAGATAATCGGGAATGTGCAGTTCCTCGCGGAAGAACCGATCACGGAAACCGGGAGACAGTTCATCCGCAACGTCAACGCCGTGGGCATAGTATTCTGCACGGCGGACTGAACTTGCGCTGCTGTGATTTTCCTGTGC
>CAUHML010000311.1 GCA_959606905.1 uncultured Bacteroides sp.
TCTTGTTAGCGAGCAACATGAATTCTTCCACCAGTTTATTGGCATCTTTTGACTCCTTGAAGTAAACGCTGATTGGTTTTCCTTTTTCGTCAATCTCGAACTTCACTTCGTAGCGGTCGAAGTTGATGGCTCCTGCAGAGAAACGTTTTTCGCGCAGTGCTTTGGCAATGGTATCTAATGTGAGCACTTCTTCTTTGAAGTCTCCTTCTTTTGTTTCTATGATTTGTTGTGCCTCTTCATAGGTGAAGCGACGGTCGGAGTTGATAACCGTATGTACGATGCGTGAGTCTTTAATTTCTCCTTTTTCCGTAATATCGAAGATAACGGAGAAAGCTAGTTTTTCTTCGTTCGGGCGGAGTGAACAAATGAAGTTACACAGCCGTTCGGGAAGCATCGGAATGGTACGGTCTACCAGGTAAACGGAGGTTGCTCGTTTTTCTGCTTCCTTGTCGATGATGCTGCCTTCTTTTACGTAATGTGTCACGTCGGCAATGTGTACACCCACTTCCCATAATCCGTCTTTCAGTTTGCGGATGGAAAGTGCGTCGTCAAAGTCTTTGGCATCTTTCGGGTCGATGGTGAAAGTTGTTACCTTACGGAAATCTTCGCGTTTGGCAATCTCTTCTGCTGAAATCTCGGCAGGAATCTTGTCTGCTGCTGTTTCTACTGCTTTCGGATATACATACGGCAGACCGAATTCCGCAAGAATAGCGTGCATCTCTGTGGTATTGTCACCAGCCTGACCTAATATATCTATTACTTGTCCGATAGGATTCTTAGCCTTGTCCGGCCATTCGGTTACTTTCACAATGGCTTTATCTCCGGTTTTACCGCCTTTCAGCTTATCTTTCGGAATGAAAATATCATTGGCAAGTGTACGGTTCTCTGTCACCAGGAATGCGTATGACTTGGCTACTTCCAGTGTGCCGACGAAAGTATCGTTTGCACGTTCCAGTATTTCTATTACTTCTCCTTCTGCTTCTCTGTTCTTCCGTTTGGCATAAAAAGCAATTTTTACTTTGTCATTGTTCATGGCATGTGCCGAATTGCGTTCGGCCACAAATATCGGTTCGCCTCCTCCTTCAGGAATAAATGAATTCTTACCATTGCTTTTCCGTTGGAAAGTGCCTGTCATCTCCGTTCCATGATTGTTGAGACGGAATTTTCCTTTTTCTATTTCGGAAATATAATCGTCAGCTAAAAGGTCATGTAATATATCGACGCATAGCATTTTCTGCGGATGGGTGGTGAGACGCAGTTCTGAAAATATATATTTCATACTCAAGGTCTCGCTGGATTTGGCATGGAAAAAGTCTATTAATAATGCTGCCAGCTCTTTCTTACTCATTCTTTTGCCGGCCTTTTTCTCTTTCTTTTCTTTCTTTTTTGCCATATTATATGGAATTTATTAGTAGTTCAATCTACAAAGTAAACAAATTTTTGGACTTGATAGTTCTGAATGAGGACAAAACTTTTTGTGTTACTTGATATTTCATAGATTTTGAAACAGAAAGCCTCCTTTTCTGAATCAATTCGGAAAAGGAGGCTGGTCGGGTTTATAAAGAGAGAGAGAATAAAATTAGAATACCTTCGTTATGGTCATAATTACATATTGCATTTTCACTATTTCCTGTGTAGAGAGGCACATAAAAAGGGAAGTATATCTCTTGACACGCTTCCCTTATCTTTAAGAGAGAATTTATTAATTCTGTAATGAACTAATTGATGAATACTTGTTTATAACTAATTTTTTACGCAACGTACCGAAAGACCGCGTTTTTCTTGTATTCCTCCTTTATCAGAAGAATAACCTAATCCATAGCTCATATTACTGAAATATACAGTTCCTGCTCCATAAGTAGCTTGGTCTGTACTCCAAAAATCTGTTCTACTCTTTGACTTAGGTGTTTCAAAACCTCCACTATGATAGCATTGTCCAGCAGGTATAACATTAAAGCCATAGGTATCACGCGGGCCATTAGCAAGGTCAGGATTTTCATCTATCATGCCAGATTCTCCCCAACCGTCAGTATCAAGTTTTCCTGTTAATGCTGACCAGACGTTTTTACAATCTTTATCAGAGTACTTATTTCCATCCTCATCTGTCCATACGTTACCTTCAACTGGTGCTAATTCACTAACAACAAAACTTTCTAGCTTTTTCCATTCTGCTTTACTTGGCAGGTGCCATCCGCTAGGACAGATTCCTTGGATACCACTTGGTATGGCTTCTGCATCTCCACCTGTTGCATTCTTTTGGTTCATAGCGGCATACCAATTATACAAGACTCCGTATGTTTTATATTCTTTCGTGGCTTTAGCTGCATTTACATCTTCGCCATCATAGTTGAAAACAAAATAGAGTGGATCTCCATCACTAGTAGCGGCAGCTTCCGGTTTGCTAACTGATGGTAAATAGGCCAAGTTCTCTGCCATCCATATTTGTTCACCAATCGTAACAATTTTGTATTCATGATTGTCTCGTGGGTCAATCATTTTTCCTTCTTCCGGTTCAGGAGTTGGTTTTGTTTTTTGTAATGTGACATTAACTTCACTTGTTGCCGTAGTGCCTTGATCACCTTTGACGGTTAATTCAATTTTTAATGCTCCTTCGGCTTGGTTAGCTTCAAATGTATAATCATAGCTAAAAGGCACAGCAGTAACTTCTGATATAGCTTTGTCTCCTACTTTTAATGTGACGTTTGAGATTTCACCAAAGTCAATCGTTGCTTCTCCTTTGATTGTCATTTTTTCTGCAATGTTTACCGTAGCTCCTTCAGCAG
>CAUHML010000312.1 GCA_959606905.1 uncultured Bacteroides sp.
TGAAATAATTCCCTAACTACGTAAAAGTAACAAGATGATAAAAAAACTATGCACATTACTTTTGCTGACCTGTATGACAGCTGCGCCTTCAATGGCGCAGCATTACAGCAGCAGTGATGATGCGTCGTTTGCCCCGAAGAAAGGACAGTGGCAGGTTTCAGTCCTGCTTGGTAGCGGAAAGTTCTTTAACGAGAACACTTCTTATCTGCTTCCCAAGTTCTCCAATGACGGAGGAGTAGTCGGACTTCCCAATGGAGGGAAGGATAACTCCGGCGATCTGAACCGCTATCTGAACATCGGGAGTCTGAATAATAATAGTCTGGTCAATATAGCCGGAATTGAAGGTAAGTATTTTGTGTCTGACAATTGGGATGTAAATTTCCAGTTCAGCATGAACGTTAGCCTCACTCCTAAGAAAGACTATGTAGAAGGAGACAACAGTGTACCTGACATGATTATCCCTGCGCAAAGTTATATCAATGCGCAGATGACCAACAACTGGTATGTATCTGTCGGTTCCAACTACTATTTCAAGACTCGCAACGAACGTATTCATCCGTATCTTGGAGGCGCACTCGGCTTCCAGATGGCACGCATTGAAACGACCGAACCATACACCGGAGACACCTACAAGGATAGTGACGACTCGGAAGAACTTCCGTCACAGGTCTATGTTTCCGGAAGTAAAGCCGGTCAGATGTACGGTTTCAAAGTAGCTGCCGTAGCAGGTATTGAGTATAGCATTGCCAAAGGTTTTGTTTTCGGTTTCGAAATGCACCCTCTGGCTTACCGCTATGACTTGATACAGATTTGCCCGAAAGGATTTGATAAATATAACGCCAGTCACCACAATATCAAAATATTTGAAATGCCTGTGGTGAAACTGGGATTCAGATTCTAAGGATGAATGATTATACAAATGTATGAATGAAAAGAGAAAGCCGTTCAGCTGATAGTGCGGACGGCTTTTCTTTTTTAAAGAAGAATGAAGAGCTTAATGAACAGATATGTGAAACTTTTATCTTTTCTTCCGGGAATATGTCTGATAGTGGCTTGCACCGGGCATCAGATAAAAGGTTACGAGATTAACGGCAGTGCACCTTTGCCCGAATTCGAAGGAAAAATGGTTTATATGAAAGATGTTTCGAACGGGCAGCCGGTAGATAGTGCAGAAATAATCCACGGAAAGTTTGATTTTTCCGATACGGGGACTATTGTGTCGCCCGTAGTAAAAGTGCTTTCTATTCGTGCCAACAAATCGGGACTGGAATACCGCCTCCCTGTTGTCATAGAAAATGGTAGTATTCAAGCCTATATTTCCGATGTGGTTTGCACAGGAGGAACAATGCTGAATGAACGAATGCAGGATTTTCTCATGGCTGTTGATGAATATTCTACAGCCTGCGAGAACAAGCAAACGGAACAGATAAAATCCGGATTTGCGGATTTATTGAAAAAATACATAGAAATCAATGATGACAATGCAGTAGGAGAATATATTCGGACTGCCTATCGTTCATCACTTTGATGCAATCAGATTGCTTTTAAGACTATAAACTAAATTTCCCACATAATAATATCCTCTCCAGATATTTCCTCCATATTTTTATAGAAGGGAATGTTGCATAAGAGAGACAGAAATGCGCCCTTGTGAAAGTCCATATTTCTGTATTGTTATGTTTTGAGGACGTTCCCGTATTTCCCATTCCCTTTTTCCCCCGGGAACGTCCTTTTCAATGACCTTCTGTTGTATATTTCATATAACTTACACTGTATGGAAGAATCTAGTGGATCTGTACTATTGGTAACTTTTCATACAAAGATAGTGTTTTTTACAAATACTTTATATCTTTGCAAAACAATGGCATATGCCGGGATTTAACCATACCACTGAAAATATGAAAACAAAAACTTTATTAGGCTTCTTTCTTCTTTCTGTTATGGCTTTTTGTGTATCAGCCTGTCAAGATGATGCAGAGATTATCTTATTTAGTGGTTCCGAACTGGTTGACGGAACAGGAACTTGTACAAACACTGTTTCTTCTACAGTTTTGTATCTTAACGGATGGGAAGCGGAGAATATCGGGATAGCCAATGGAAAAGGTGGCTACTCTGCACAAAGCTCCGATGAAACAATTGTGACAGCAACAGTCATCGACAACCGATTATGGCTTAGTTCGCATGGTAAAAAAGGGAAAGTAACGGTTACCGTTACTGATAAGGATGGTAATTATGTCACCCTGCCTGTGACTGTTTCTTATGGCGTATTGACATTTATGTGCGTCGACCAACCTGAATTTCAGGTTTCCAGACCCAGTGAAGATATGTTGTCATTGGATTCGGAAAGCGAGTTGCAGGAAAAAGTAAATGTGGCAATGGCTCCTTATTCTTTTATAAATAAAGGAGATATCTGTATTTTGCGGCCGGATGATGTATATCATTTATCTGAAGAAGGAACAGGAGGGAAATTCATTTATAAGACAGAGGATGAGCAAATTCTTGTTGAAGGAACATACCAGATAGAGTGGGCTTCATTGGGTGGAAAACAGAAAAAGGCTTTTGTCTTTACATATATAGATAAAAATAATGTAGAGCAACAACACACGTTTTTTAATTTTAGTCCGTATTTAGGAACTCAAAGTTCTACAAGAGAAAGAGGACCGATTACTACGGCATGGTTGGAGGAGGTATCCGATTCACCTTATCTGGAAGGAGTTTTGCCAGCGGATAGAACAGTTGTATATTGGGTGGATACAGTGATTTCCAGTTTGTCTGCCGAGG
>CAUHML010000313.1 GCA_959606905.1 uncultured Bacteroides sp.
ATTCCATAAAACAAGAGACGCAAAATCCCCCAGAAAGCATAAAGCACAAAAGTAAATATAATTATATAAAAAATAGACGTTATCATCTCCGTAAATGGTGCATGATAAGCAATAATTGCATAAAGATGTAGCAAATTAGATACTACGAAACAAACGAGTAAAGTGATTAACTCTATTTTCTTACGTCGTGCGGTTACAATCGTGTCTTTCATATTGCTTCGGGTGTTTTTACAGATTGATGGTTCAGATAGTCTATTTTATACTCATCAGGGAAATAGAGTGTCCGTTCTTCTTCCAATGCCTGATGTCCCAACAAACAGAGCATACTTGCATAATACCCTTCTTCTGCGATGTTTTTAGGTTGTTTTTGTGTTATGACGGCCTCCACAAAAGCTTCCAACAACAATGATGTACCATCGCTCTTGGGACGTTCTCCGATAATGAATTCTCCTTTGTTTTCGTTTGCTGTTTCCGGCGCCCAGCTTGTTCCGGCAAAAGGCAGAGAGTCAAACACTTTGTTTTCCCAGTCATTCACCATTTGCAGGAAGGCCGGTGCAGGAGCTACACTTTCAAAGTAATATTTTCCCTTTTCCGGTTCTACCGTTCCGAGATTACCCATGATCTGTTCTTCCAGTCCATAGAATTTATTGGAAATGACAGAGTCAAATGTCATCTTTACCCCATCATCAAACACATATACACAGCTCACATTGTCATACACATCTCTGCCGTCTTTCCAATAAGTGATGGCACCGTGTCCCATCACCTTTTCGGGTATCTTACGCAAAGCCCAGCTTCCGATCTGAAGTTGATGGCAAGCGAGTTCCGTCATCAGTCCTTTTGAGAACTCTTTGTAAAGACGCCAATTTATCAGGCGTTCCAAATTGGGTGAAGGTACCGAACGTCTCCAGTCCCCGTTCCGGTTCCAGAAAGTACGGATGGCATTTATTTCGCCAAAGGTACCTGCATGAATCATCTCCATTGCTTTGATGTAACGAGGATCGAACAGGCGCTGTTGTCCTGTGAAGAATATCTTCCCCGTGCTACGATGCTTCTGATACATACGGTAACACTCTTCCATCGTGAAACCTATTGACTTTTCACAGAACACATGCTTTCCTGCGTCGAAAGCATCCAATACGATCTTACAATGCGAACTAAGAGGGGTAGCTACGAGTATAGCATCTATCGACTTATCTTCCAACACTTCCCGGTAGTCACCATACACTTTGGCATTAGGTGCAAGTTTCAATGCGTTCTCAATAGACGGTTTATAAATGTCGCACAATGCTACAATATCGACTTTGGGGTTCTTAGCCAAAAATCCCATTAAAAACCGTCCCCGGGAACCAGGCCCGATAATTGCCAGACGACACTTCTCGTTTGAGGTGTTCATCACCTCCGAAAAAGCAGAAAGCCAAGGGCTTGCTGCAAGAAGAGTGCCAGCCCCGGCTATGCCTAAATTCTTTAGAAAATCCCGCCTGCTAATAGGGGTATGTTTCATGCTTGTGGTATTTAAGATTATAATTGGTTTATTTGAAAATCAGTTATTAAATACAGGTGCTTTTTGTGTTTCGTAAGAAGGAGATCCTCCCTCTACGTAAGGCCAACCTTCTTGGTCCCACTTGATCTGGTCCAACAACAGAATACGTCCGTTCTCCGGAGTTGATCTTGAAAAACCATGATACAGAAGCCAGTCTTGTCCGGCATCATCCCGGATAATTTGCGAACCGTGCCCATTGCCTACAAAATGATCATTCGCACCTATCACCAAAGAATATCCATTCTTCAACATCGGTTTACCGGTCTTGTCTTTGTACGGGCCCCATACTTTCTTGGAACGTCCCACTACGACTTTATATGTACTTTTCACTCCTTGACAACAACTTCCTATGGAGGCAAACATATAATAATAATCGTCGTGCTTATGGATATAAACAGCTTCAAAAGCAGTTCCCGCTATTCTCTTTTTTTTCGCTCCCGGCATGATCGACAACCCATCCGCAGTCAGTTCAATAACATATATTCCCCGGAAGCTGCCCCATACCAAATAGTTTCTCCCCTCATACTGCAGGAGACTAGGATCGATCGAGTTCTGTACACCAATCTCATTGCTACGGAGCATCTTACCATGATCCGTAAAAGGTCCCTGCGGAGAGTTGGCCGTAGCTACCCCTATTCCACACGTTTGTTCTCCTCCCCACACTGACATTGCATAATAAAGCACATATTTACCGTTAATATAATTAATGTCAGGTGCCCAGATTCCAGCTTTAGGTTCAAATCTGGGACGAGTTTTATTCGTGAATGCAGTGTTGCAATACGTCCATTCCACCAAATCTTTCGACTTCATGATCGGAACGTTTCTGGTAGATTCGGTAGCATACACATAAAAATAACCATCTGCAGCTTTAATCACCGTAGGATCGGGCATGGCAATATCTACAACCGGATTCTTATAACTCACTGCAGACTTTGTCTGTGCTCTCCCCTGCGAAAGACAAGCACCTATCATGAATACGAAAACGAACAAATTTACATACTTTTTCATCAAATCATTCTTTTAAAAGCTCCTTTTTACCTTATCTTTATAGCTATAAATTAATATTAACTTACAAAATCCTTTGGAAGCACTCCAAATTGCTTCTGGAAACACTTGGCAAAATAAGACGGAGAATTAAACCCTACCATATAGCAAATCTCATTTACCCGGTTTTCTCCTTCTTTCAATAATTGAGCAGCCTTCTTCAAACGTTCCA
>CAUHML010000314.1 GCA_959606905.1 uncultured Bacteroides sp.
GAACAAGGTTATAGTTCTGGAAGATAAAGCCGATGTTGCGGCGGCGGAAGATGGTAAGCTGTTCGTCGTTCATTTTCGACAGTTCTTTGTCCCGGACAATCACATTGCCGGAAGTAGGGGTGTCCAGCCCGCCCATCATGTGAAGCAGGGTGGACTTGCCGCTGCCGGAGGTTCCCACAACGGCCACAAATTCGCCGTCATTTACAGAGAAGTTCACGCCGTCAAGGGCGCGGGTGATATTCGGCTCTGTACCGTAATACTTTTTCAGGTCGATAGTCTGTAAAATTCTCATAAAATTCAATCCTTTCTTTGTTTGTTGTAAATGCGGAACGCTGCTGCGCCGGTGGCCGCCAACTGTACCAGAATCAGCACAGCGAACAGTCCGAAGCTCTCATAGTAGAACAGTTCATCCCAAAACAGGAGAACATCGCAGAGAGCAGTCAAGGCAACCGTCCAGCGGATGTGCTGGGCCAGCCTTTGCCAGAACGCCAGCACAAGGGCAACGGGCGGGACGATCAGCAGCGCCAGATTCAAAATCATGGTCGGGGTCAGTTCCATTGCAACGCCTCCTCACTTTTGTTGATAAGGTCATTGTAAAACCCAAATGTCTGCGAAATGTTACAGCGGCCAAAAAATTTCATCGAAAATCGGGGTGAAATGTTACAACGCTCGGACATTTCAAAATTATTATTCAACTACCCTTAATCGAGCTACAATACTTGTTTTTCTAAAATAGCGAAACGAAACATGAGGAACTATAATCGCCACAACGCAAATAACAATTCCCTCTAATATCAACGGGAAAATCGTAGGCTGTATTGTAAACAGCCATAAGTCAGGTTGATTAAAGAAAGTAGGAAGAATTGTATTTGCAACAATAAGAGAGAGAGGTAAACCCATTACACAAATCAGAAATGCGTAAAACAATCCCTCCAATACGGTCAATTTGTTAATTTGTTTTTTCGTCATTCCGATGCTCTCTAATGTAGCAAATTCCCGTTGCCGGTTTATAATGCCCGTTATAATGATGTTGGAAAAATTCACAAGCCCGATACTTCCTAATAGAAACCCAATAAGGCCACCTATGATAAAAATAGTTTGTTTTAATCCATTCATAGTTTGTGCCAATGTTTCAGACGATGCGTATTCAACGGTAGGCAAAGAATTGATGTACTCGGTCGCTGGCAAAAAGTGTTCTTTTTCCACATCAAACACATAACTCATTATGGCTGGATTGTTATACAATTCCACAAACATCTCATTACTCATATAGAAAATAGGACAATCGCCGCCAACATCAGTGTAGCCAACATTCTTACCCGGAGATTCTACCAATGAAAAATCAACCACTGCACGCGCAATTACCGAAACCGTTTTATAAGGCAATCCATCTTTGTAAATGGTAACTTCCTGATTGAGCGGACAAAGAAATTCAGGAGATTCATTTGGGTTGATCGCTGAAATTTCTATAACATAGTTTCCACTTTCCAAATATGAGGTTAGTTGCTGTATATCTGTTTCTCCCTCAATGAAATTCAATTTAGGAAGTATTGATTTTTCTACCCCGTAAATATTGCAAAGAGGTCGATAATCAACACCGAGTTTTACTGGATAAGTTCTGCCATCAACCATACCACTTCGTATAAGGTGATTATCTTCTGTGTATTCGTCTAATACTTCCGTGACCAAACTACCATAATCATAAGTAACACTGACATCATCCAAAGTGTTTTTATAAATTCGACTTCCGTTCAGCACAGGAATATTATTTTCAATATCAGATATGATTTCATTACTAACAGAATCATCTTTAAATCGAAAACCTTGCACATTAGAAAATGTGTTTGGGCTTGCCACAACAAAATCAAATGAGGTAACAGAAGATACATATTTTTTAACATCAACACTATTTCCGATTGCGATTGCACTGTTTAGGAGAATAATGCAGAGTATCATGGATAAGACGATAAATATGGTACGCTTTGAATTTCTTCTTAAATTTCTCCATGCCATTTCTATTATTCTATTCTTAAACGAAAGACGATTCTTGTTGGCACTATGATAATTGTCTTTTTCATAGTATCTGGTTGCCTCAATGGGCGAAATCGTAGCTGCAATTTTGAATGGTTTCTTTATGCTCACCCAAACAGTAATCGCACTAAATATCCCGGCAACGACAAAAATAATAGGATTAAAACTCAAGTTCACAGAAAGATTGTGATACTCGCCTTTCATAAAATTAAGAATCCACGGAAGCATAAGTATTCCTACTATATATCCTAAAATCAACCCAATAGATATACCAATTATAGACAGCCAAAATGCTTGCTTATAAACAATTCGCTTGATTTGCTTCTCCGTTGTTCCGATTGTTCTTAATAAGCCATATTTCTTTATTTCTTGAACAACAGAAATCTCAAAAATATTGCGAATGAGCAAATAGCCCGTTATTACAAAAATCATAATAAAAAACAGGGCTGCTATTATGGCAATCCAATTTACAGATGTACCAGTGGACGGGCTGGTTCCCCTAATTTGCAAAATAGTTGTCTGTATAGACTGGATCGCTCCAACACATAAAGTCGTTACAGAAGTAAAAAGCATTGATGTTAAAACGATTGCTATTACAGCAACAATATTTCGTAATTTGTTGGCTTTGAAGCTTCTTTGCGCCAGCTTCTTTGTAATGGCGCTGGTGTCATTTTCAAAAGGCCATGTCATAGTTGTATCACCTCCATATTTGATAAGGGTAT
>CAUHML010000315.1 GCA_959606905.1 uncultured Bacteroides sp.
ACTTTTTTTCTCTCTTTTAATCCTGCCATTATATCCCATCTTTGCAGCGTCAAAACGATAGCGGACGAGCTGACAATTAAGAGGGGAAGTAAAACCACCCATTAATTTCTCTCTTTTAATCAGCCCAGAAGCAAGTAGTTTTGCAGCGTAATCAGAAAGCCAAGTGCGCATAGGTTGGACGGTTACAAAGAACTTAATTTAATAATTAAAAACAAGATGACAATGAAAACAATGACTAAGACAGCAGGAAAGACTGCAACCAGCAAATCAGTAGCTAATGCTAAAGCTGGAAAGGCAGTGCGCACTCTCAGCTTACAACAACAGTTGATTAAAGCTGAAAGAGATTTGAAGAACATAGTTAACAGACAGTTGGGAGAAACCGTTCTACACGCCCAAGAGTTAATTGTGAAACAATTAAAGCAGGCTATTGAAGAGAAGAATAGTAAAGCCCTCACACTTAAAGACGAACCTATTACATTCCAATTAACTAAAACTGAGGAGAAGGTCTCTAAGAAGATTGCCTTTGTAAAACATAACAGAAGCATTGATTCAAAGAAAGTAGATACGTTCATTGCTATTATTGACAATGGCAAATATGAAGAAGCCTATCCCATCATCGTGATAGAAGCTTCAAAACTAATAAAGGCAGGATATGTCGTAACAGATGTAAACGGTAGAGTTCTGACAGAAGAAGAGGCAGAAGGCTACTTTGTAATCTTGGACGGTCAACACAGAAGCACAGCATTTGCCAAACTAAACTCTGTCAAAGGTAATATGACTATCCCCAATGTCTTTGTTAAGGATATTAAGGATATAGGAACTTATTTGGAAGAAATCAACAGAGTTGGTAATTGGGATATGAAAGCCAAGATAGGGGTTGCTGCCTTGACATCCAAAGATGAACTCTTTGAGAATATGGCTGAACTAATCCAACAGGGATTCAATCCTACGACAGCAGGTCTGATTTATACCAAGAAGAACATTCCAGAGAAGATATTGAACAAGGTTTTAAGAAGAGAAGAATACAATCTACCAAAAGATGCCATAGTTGACATCAAGAGAGGTAACGATTTTATAACTCTATGCAAAGCTGCCAAAATCAGCGTCACATTTCTCACTAAACGTTACTTCATTAAAGGATTTAACAGTTATGCTAAAGTACATGGCGAAGAACAAGCATTCAAGGCTTTGGATAAGCTAAAACAATTAGAACTTAATGATGACAAACTAAAGAAAATAAAGGAAGATGATGATTTTCAAGCAATGCTACAAAATGCTTTAGAAGCATAATACATACTACGGAGCAAAGCCCATGTGACAGGTGGGCTTGTTCTCCCCAAGTTCTTAGAAATTCTGAATAGTCTAAAGTCTGATTACTAAATGTGTGGTCTTATCATTAGTTTCTCACTTATGGAGTTACTATCTTTACAGTACTACAAGCAGATAATCCCACCACATAGATTGACGGACTTACAAACTATTCAGAATATCTAAAATGGAAGAATTTACTTATGAACAGATAAGGGTTAAGGCTCTTAAACAGGGAGTAAAAGATAACAAGGTTCACATTGGATTGTGGGCTAATCTTAATAACTATCTAAAGACAAGGAGAAAGAAGAATGGAAAGGTTGCTACCTATTATATCTCATTGCAGAAGTTGGCTTATTAATTCACTGATATTTAAACTGATATGATAATTCATCTGCCAACAGGAAAGAAGTTTCACAACAGAAAGGAAGCCAAGATATACTTTGGAACTGCCTACTATTACAGGATGGAACGAGAGAAGAAAGATTTAATGTTTACCAATACTATTCAATCAGCTACTAATGAATATGAAGATACCTCAAAGATACCTGCAAAACAGGACAAGTAACATTAGGCAGGATTATGCTACCATTAACAAGTCTATTGTAGATAAACTCAATCCACCCAATTTGTACAGGTTCTTCTGTCTGTCCTTATATAGAAACGACTATTATAAGGTCAGATGGAGAATCAAAGACTTAGCCAAACGAACTGGAGAGAAAGAGGACGCATTAAAGAACTTCAATAAGGATATAGAGGCAGTGCTGATTAGAAAGAGATATAGGGAAGCTATCAACCATCCTCTTATAGAATTTGTAATGAGGAGCATTTACTGCATTCCACCCATTGAACATCCCAACTTCATAACACTGTCCTACCTCTTTATGACAGTGGATTTGAATATTAAAGTGAAAGGATATTATATCAAGCTCCTATTAATAGCAGAGAACAACAAGATACTGCTTACTCCTAATAAGTTGGCTGACAAATTGGGAATGGGTAAGAAGAATGTAGAGAGTTACAATCTGGAATTATATAGTGCAGGTTTGTTAAGATATATACCCAAAGGGATAGAGCTTACTCCCAATGAACTATTATTAGACAACAACATAGCCAAACAGCGCAAGGAGTGGAATCCAACCAACTCAAAAAACGTGGTTAAGATAGCTTTCAAGTCCAAATAACAGGCAAGTAGGATTTTTCGTACTGTTTATTAATATATTAAGAGATAGTACGAATAATCCCCACTCTGTCTTATTCTGACTTTAGAAGCATCTAAAGTTGAATTTCTACGATAAGGGTAAGCAGCCCTTATGAATGCTACTTCGTAATGACAATTTTAAACCATCAGAGTAATGCACAAGACACCCCTACCAACATAAACACCCCCTCATAGCTCTTAAATAAAAAGAATGCTTTAGAAATGCAGTCTGATAG
>CAUHML010000316.1 GCA_959606905.1 uncultured Bacteroides sp.
TTTTCCCCTTTTTACGATTACTTAATTGACTGGATTGCTTGTTCTGCCACAGAATTATTATAATTTTGTGGCAGAACTTTTTATTTTGTATAATTCGTTTGATAACTAACTAAGTATCATGGGCTATAAAATAACGACTCTTGTGGAGAATTGTGTCTATGGACGTAAATTGCAGGCAGAACATGGTCTTTCTCTATATATCGAGACTCAAGAACATAGATTACTTTTCGATACGGGAGCATCCGACTTGTTTATCCGTAATGCCCGCTTGTTGCATATTGACTTGCAAAAAGTCGATTATTTGATATTATCTCATGGTCATAGCGATCATACGGGCGGACTACGTTATTTTTTGGAATTGAATACGCAGGCAACCGTTGTCTGTAAGCGTGAGGTTTTTTCTCCTAAATTCAAGGATGAACGTGAGAACGGGATGATGCATACACAAAACCTCGATCGTTCCCGTTTCCGCTTTATTACAGAGCAGACCGAACTGCTTCCCGGAGTTTTCCTTTTTCCCTCTATTGATATTATAAATCAGGAAGATACCCATTTTGAACGTTTTTGGGTTCAGCAAGAAGATGGATGCAAAATACCGGATACTTTTCAGGATGAATTGGCGGTGGTATTGGTGGAACCGGAAGGATTTTCCGTATTAAGTGCCTGTTCTCATCGGGGAATAACCAATATTTTGCGTACGGTTCAGGCTGCCTTTCCCGAATCTCCTTGTAAGTTACTTCTGGGAGGTTTTCATATCCATAATGCGGAAAAACAAAAATATCAGGTCATTGCAGATTATTTACAGGAATATCTTCCCCGACAGATTGGCGTTTGTCATTGTACGGGAGTGGATAAATATGCCTTCTTTTATAAAGACTTTGGTGACAGCACATTTTATAATTACACGGGAAAACTAATTCAAACCGATTTATCGGAATAAATTTATAATAATTTGATATGAAGAAACTAATAACTTCTTTAGCGCTGGTACTATCAGCATTATCCAGCTATGCAATTACTCCTTTGTGGATGCGTGATGCACGTATTTCACCGGATGGATCAGAAATTGTTTTTTGTTACAAGGGTGACATTTATAAAGTCCCTGCACAAGGAGGAACAGCTGTTCAACTCACCACACAAACCTCTTATGAAGCCAATCCGGTTTGGTCGCCCGATGGCAAGCAAATTGCGTTTGCCAGTGACCGGAATGGAAATTTTGACATATTCATCATGCCTGCTGACGGAGGTGCCGCCCGGCGATTGACCTATCATTCTGCATCAGAAATACCGTCGGCTTTTACTCCGGATGGAAAGTATGTCTTTTTCTCTGCCTCTATACAGGATCCGGCAAGCAGTGCCCTGTTTCCTACAGGAGCAATGACGGAATTATATAAAGTTCCTGTTGCCGGCGGACGTACCGAGCAAGTGCTGGGCACTCCTGCAGAACTGGTCTGTTTTGATAAAACAGGGAAGAACTTTCTTTATCAGGATCGTAAAGGGTTTGAAGATGAATGGAGAAAGCATCATACTTCTTCCATTACGAGAGATATCTGGTTATATAATACCCAAACGGGAAAACATACGAACCTGACAAACCGGGGAGGAGAGGACCGTAATCCTGTGTATGCACCTGATGGTAATGCTGTCTATTTTTTAAGTGAGCGTGATGGAGGTTCTTTCAATGTGTATACTTTCTCTTTGAATACTCCACAGGAAGTGAAAGCTGTGACTACTTTCAAAACTCACCCGGTACGTTTTTTGTCTGTCAGCGATAAAGGCACCTTATGCTATACCTATGATGGTGAGTTATACACACAGAAGTCTGGCGCACGTCCGGAAAAAGTAAAAGTAGAACTTGTCCGTGATGATGAGCAGCAGCTTGCTACACTTAAATTCTCGCAGGGAGCAACTTCCGCTTCTGTATCTCCGGACGGTAAACAAATTGCTTTTATTGTACGTGGTGATGTGTTCGTGACCTCAACTGATTATGCTACCACCAAGCAAATCACAAATACTCCGGCAAAAGAAGCTGCCGTTTCTTTTGCTCCGGACAATCGGACACTGGTTTATGCCAGTGAGCGAACCGGTAACTGGCAACTTTATACCGCTAAAATAAGTCGTAAGGAAGACCCGAATTTCCCTAATGCCACTCTTATTGAAGAGGAAGTATTACTACCGTCCAAAACGGTAGAACGTGCTTATCCGCAATATTCGCCGGACGGTAAAGAATTGGCTTTTATCGAAGACCGTAATCGTTTGATGGTACTCAATTTGAAAACAAAAAAGGTACGTCAGGTAACGGATGGTTCTACATGGTATAACACCGGAGGAGGATTCGATTACGAATGGTCGCCTGACGGTAAATGGTTCACTCTTGAATTTATAGGTAACCGTCACGATCCTTATTCGGATGTAGGCATTGTCAGCGCACAGGGAGGGGCAATTACTAATCTGACAAATAGTGGATATATCAGTGGTGCTCCGCGTTGGGTACTCGATGGGAATGCTATTCTTTTCCAAACCGAACGCTATGGTATGCGTGCGCACGCTTCCTGGGGATCGCAGCAAGATGTGATGTTGGTGTTTCTCAATCAGGATGCTTATGATCGTTACCGTTTGAGTAAGGAAGATTTCGAATTACTCAAGGAATTTGAAAAGGAACAGAAGAAAGTAAAAGAGAAAGACGATGAGAAGACGAAAGACGGAAAGAAGTCTAAGGCGGAAAAAGCAGATAAAGGAAATGCT
>CAUHML010000317.1 GCA_959606905.1 uncultured Bacteroides sp.
CTTTTAGTTTTGCACCAGAAAAGGATAACGTTGTAGATGTATATAAAAGTTAAGAGAACAAGTAAGCGTTCCAGTGCAGTAGTTCTATTTACCGATTAGGTCTTAGCTTATACATCCCACCACCTTTCCTTTATATGTAAAACTAAAGGAATATAGATATGAACTATAAAGTATGTTGTTTAGGAGTGGATGTTTCCAAAGCTACATTAGATATAGCTTGTTGTGTTGACATCAGTAAGAGCAGGTTTGAACACATCAAGGTGGATAATAGCGCGAGTGGTTTCAAGGAACTTTGCAAGTGGATGAAGAAGCAAACAAGCGACTTGAAACTTGTTCGTCTGTGTATGGAGTACACAGGCTTATATGCACATGAACTCAGACTGTGGCTAGAAGCAGAAGGAATCATGTACTTTATGGTTAACCCCATCAAGATGCATAAGTATGAGCCACCAGAGAATGTGAAGGGACTGAATAAGATTAAGAGTGATGAAGTTGACTCATACAGAATCTCTCTCTTCTGCATACAAAACCACAATGTACTGACACCTTCCAAACTGCCTTCTGAAGCATACTTCAAGTTGAAGCGATTGCTGGCGGAGCGGATACAGTACGTCAAACAATCTGTTCTTTACAAACAACAGCTACATGACATCTCGCGGTTTGATACAGAAGCATCCCAATTGCGTAAGGAAGCAGCTTTGCTTTCCATTACTAACAACATTAAGCAGACAGATAAAGAGATTGATGGGATTATCAGGAGTGATCCACAGATACTGCAGAATTATGAACTATTGTTGTCAATTATCGGTATTGGCCGAGTCAATGCTTTGACCACCATTATACTCACGGAAAACTTTCAAGCGTTTACGGACCCCAGACGCTATGCTAATTACATAGGGGTAGCCCCATTCATACATGAGTCTGGAACAAGCGTAAAGAAAGCCACACGAGTATCAAAGGCTGGGTTTAGTAAAGCCAAAGCTGATTTATCTATAGCAGTGTGTTCTGCAATACAGAACGACCCTCAAATCAAAGCATATTGGTTACGGAAGAAAGCCGAAGGGAAACCATCGGGCGTAGTGCTTAATGCTATTAAGTTCAAGATTGTATTGAGAATGTTTGCTGTCATCAAAAGACAAAAAACATACGTAAAAATGGATGCTTATAAACAATGAATTGGAGAACTAATTTGGTGGTGTTAATGTAAGTTAAATCGAGGGGTTTAGTCTGATTCATTTACATGTTCACTATCTTTGCCCCACATTTCTAGACAAAGAAGAAATGCAGGGGAGAAGGTAGTGAACTTTGCATCATCTAGCTGAATCACTTAAGATCGATGTAGTCTCCTTCTCCTGACTGTTGGACAATGCATTCTTAGAATTATAGGCCTTATATGCCTTTTAAAAGATTTACGCTTCATCCACAGTTCCTGCAGTTTCTTCGTCTTAAAAGAGTGTGCCAAAGGTATGCAAAATCTTTTTTATGTTGGCATTGATGTGAGTAAAAAAACGCTCGATGCATCTCTTTTTGTGGAAGGTGTTGGGCTTAAGGAGTTCCCACACATAGTAGTAGATAACAATAAGGAAGGCTTTAAGGAAATGTTCCGGTGGCTGAGAAAACAGGGTTGCAAGGACAACCGGACAAGCTTCCTGATGGAATATACAGGCTTCTACTCCAATGCTATCCGTGAGTTTTTCGATAAGAAGCGGTTCAAATATCGCATGGAAAATCCTTTGGAGTTGAAGCTGCGTTTTGGCATTGTCAAGGAAAAGAACGACAAGATAGACTCTGCTCGAATCGCAGACTTCTTGGCACGTCATAGCGACCAGCTAAAGCCCAGCCATATGCCCTGCAAGGAGCTTCAGCAGCTTGAAGCGTTGAACAACGAGCGCAAATACTATGTGCAGCAACGAGCTGCGTTAGCATGCAGAATCCAAGTCGTATCATCATCTGAAGAACGAGCACGTCACCAACATCATATCGACCTTTATACTAAAGACATTGGAAAGGTTGAGGAAAAGATGCAGCTCATTATCTCCCAAAACGAGTACATAAAAAAGAATTACAACTATCTATTGACAATACCTGGTATCGGTCCGACGAATGCTATCAACGCCATCGTCATCACCGAGAACTTCACTGCTTTTAAAACTGCTCGCCAGTATGCATCGTACATTGGTGTGGCTCCGCACTCCAAGACCTCAGGCAAGTGTGTGCGTTGGAAACCGAAGCCATCCAACTGTAGTGACCTCCAAGCGAAAGCCGACCTCACTCAGGGTGCGCAAAGCGCTGTTGAGTATGACCCGGAAATGAGAACTTATTTTGAACGTAGAACCAAAGACCATAAAGACACAGACACTATCAGAAAAGTATATAACCACATTAAGTTCAGGCTCATCCTGCGCATGTTTGCAGTTGTCAAACAGCAGCATTCGTATGTGCCACTAGATAAGGTTAAACCTATATCGTTGACCAAGCAGTGAACTACGCTATAGACTTGTCTTCTCATAGCCTATCCAGTCTGTTTGACCAACTCTTTGCGGGCGTACTAATTAGAAATCTTGCCTTAGGATAAGGTCAATAAAAGAAATAGAGAACCGCAATATTTTTTTTCGTAACGGAAAAAACGCTTCTTCCGCTACAGGATTTATATGCTCCAAAGTACTCTAAATGGCGATTTACACTATTTAACGATAAGTTCTCACCGAAATATTTGGTAGAGTCTTAGAAATC
>CAUHML010000318.1 GCA_959606905.1 uncultured Bacteroides sp.
CTGACCTGACTCGTCTGCCGTCTGCATTGTTCGTTATCGACGTAATGAAAGAAAACATCGCAGTTCGCGAAGCTAACCGTTTGGGTATCCCTGTATTTGGTATCGTTGATACTAACTCTGATCCTTCAAACGTTGATTTCGTAATTCCTGCTAACGATGACGCTACTAAATCAGTAGAAGTTATCTTGGATGCTTGCTGTGCTGCAATGATCGAAGGTTTGGAAGAAAGAAAAGCTGAAAAGATCGATATGGAAGCTGCTGGTGAAGCTCCTGCTAACAAAGGCAAGAAGAAATCAGTGAAAGCTAGACTCGACAAGTCTGACGAAGAAGCTATCAACGCAGCTAAAGCTGCTGCTTTCATCAAGGAAGACGAAGAGGCTTAATATATAAAATGTGCCAATTTGCTAATGTGCAAGAGTATATTTATACGCTTGTATCTTGATTGGCAGATTGGCACATTTTTTTGTTTCGAAAATTATTATTCATTTAAATAAAGGAAATTATTATGGCTGTAAGTATGGCTGATATTACCAAGCTGCGCAAAATGACCGGAGCTGGTATGATGGATTGCAAAAACGCGTTGACTGAAGCTGAAGGCGATTTCGACAAGGCAATGGAAATTATCCGTAAGAAAGGACAAGCTGTTGCTGCTAAGCGTTCAGAACGTGAAGCTTCTGAAGGTTGCGTTTTGGCTAAAACTACCGGTGACCGTGCTGTTATCGTTGCTTTGAAGTGTGAAACTGACTTTGTGGCTCAGAATGCTGATTTCGTGAAACTGACTCAGGATATTCTTGATCTTGCTGTGGCTAATAAATGCGCTACTTTGGACGAAGTAAAAGCATTGCCGATGGGTAACGGTACTGTACAGGATGCAGTGACTGACCGTAGCGGTATCACAGGTGAGAAAATGGAACTGGATGGTTACATGACTGTAGAAGGTGTATGCACTGCTGTTTATAATCACATGAACAGAAATGGTCTTTGCACGATTGTTGCTTTCAACAAGGAAGTGAACGAGCAGTTGGCTAAGCAAATAGCTATGCAGATTGCTGCCATGAACCCGATTGCTATTGATGAAGATGGCGTTTCTGAAGAAGTAAAACAGAAAGAAATTGAAGTTGCTATTGAGAAGACAAAAGCAGAACAGGTACAGAAAGCTGTAGAGGCTGCTCTGAAGAAAGCTAACATCAACCCGGCTCATGTGGACAGCGAAGAACACATGGATAGCAACATGGCTAAAGGATGGATTACTGCTGAAGATGTAGCGAAAGCAAAAGAAATCATTGCTACTGTTTCTGCAGAGAAGGCTGCACATCTGCCTGAACAAATGATTCAGAACATCGCGAAAGGTCGTCTGGGCAAGTTCTTGAAAGAAGTTTGCTTATTGAACCAGGAAGATATCATGGACGGTAAGAAAACTGTAAGAGAAGTGTTGGCTGCTGCTGACCCTGAACTGAAGATTGTTGATTTCAAGCGTTTCACTTTGAAAGCTGAATAATCAATCAGATTCAAATTCTATGATGTGTCCTTAAAAACGGAACACGTTAACTTAATAGAGATATTCATTAAGACTCTCTATTTGAAGATACAAGAAAGGCAACTAATTCATAACGAGTTAGTTGCCTTTTCTTTTGATTTGATCTTATCATTCCTTTCCTCAAGAAACTGCCATGTATAACATGAGGCACATTCTTAGGGAGGATTATTTCAATGCTTTGTCTATTTCCTTCATCAGCTTGTCCATTTCTTCTTTTTTATAACCGACAGTGGCGGATATCACTTTCCCTTCTTTGTTGATTAAGTAACTTCTGGGAATGTATTGACTGGCAAACTTACCTGTGACTTCCCGTTTCGGGTCCGGGTAGAGAGGAAATGTAAACCCTTTGCGTTTGTTGTATTCCGTTAATTGATCGTCGGTATGTTCGCGTCCGATTACTAACATGCAGAAATCTTTGTTGTCCTTATATTTAGGCCAGAGTGTTTTTTGAACTTCAGCCAGTTCGCTTTGGCAAGGACCACACCAAGTAGCGAAAATATTGATTAATACAACTTTCCCTTTCAAGTCCTCGGAGTTTACAGAACCGTTCACTGTTGAATGAAGGGTGAAAGCAGGCATACTATCGCCTACCTTGACGATATCAGCATTGTTGTCTTGTGCAAATGACAACAGTGAGAATAACGCTGCTGCAAAGAATAATGTTACTTTTCTCATATCTTTAAAATTTCTAGTTACAAAATGCTATTTAGTTTAACCTCCTATACCTTTTGTTTTAGAGTATCCTTCTTTAATGAGCAGCTCTATGATTTTGGTTTTGAAATCTCCTTGTACCATAATCTCTCCGTCTTTAGCCGATCCGCCTACTCCGCATTTGCTTTTCAGTAGCTTACCCAGCTCTTTCAAGTCGTTTTCCGTACCTATAAATCCGGTAATTAATGTGACCACTTTACCGCCCCGGTTCTTTTTGTCAATGGAAACTCGCAGGTTTTGTTTGTTTTTGTCGAGAGTAACTTGCTCTTCATCGTTATCCATTTCATAGCCGAAGTCCGGATTCGTGGAATACACTACGTTTAATCTATCTTTCCAATCATTATTTTTCATACTCGTCATTTTTAATCCTTTTCAAAAGTATTAAACTTATGGAAAAGAGCAAAATTTGAACCTCTTTTCATTGTTTTGTTTAATCTCTATTAAGGTTTTCTGTTATAGGGTTGTCAGTCTCAAAAAA
>CAUHML010000319.1 GCA_959606905.1 uncultured Bacteroides sp.
CTTAGCTTTGCAACATCAAATCAATCGAATTAATGCTATGATGGAACAGACTAATCATTCAACCGACACTTTACTCGCTTCTTTTCAAGCGGGAAACATGGCAGCTTTTTCACAGCTGTATAACTTGCACATCAACGTCCTTTTTAATTACGGATTGAAGTTGACCATTGATAAAGAGTTACTGAAAGATTGTATTCATGACATCTTCGTGAAACTCTATACAAAGAAAGATGAATTAGGAACAATCGATAATTTGAGATCTTATTTATTCATCTCCTTAAAGAATAAGTTGTGTGATGAACTTCGCAGACGTATGTATATGTCTGATACGGCAGTAGAAGAAGTTAGCATATCCACTCCTACAGATGTAGAAGATGATTATATGGAAGAAGAGCAACGCAAGAATGAATTCTCATTGGTAAGACGTCTCTTAGACCAATTATCTCCCCGCCAACGCGAAGCGCTTACATTATATTATATAGAAGAAAAGAAATACGAGGATATCTGCGAGATTATGAATATGAATTATCAGTCTGTACGCAACTTGATGCATCGCGGATTGACAAAATTGCGTAGTCTGGCGAGTTAATTTTAGTAAAAAGGTAAATGGGTTGAGTACATAGACAGGATAACGCCGTCCTACTTATGTAAACGCTTAAAAAGGATGCGATATGTGCTCAAAGGTAATGGATTTTTTGACGGATGATGATTTTATCAACTATGTGCTGGGTGTAACTCCGCAATCAGCTTCCCAATGGGAAACTTATTTCAGAGAGCACCCGGAAGAGATGACAGATGCAGAAGAAGCTAAAGCTGTATTATTGGCTCCGGCAAATGTAGACTGTGGCTTCTCAATAGTTGAAAATAACGAATTGAAAGATAGGATTATTAGTAGTATAAAAGATTTTTCGGGTATTTTGTAGATAGGTTAGTATAGTTAAGATAAAGTAGTTAGGTTAGTTAAGGCATTAAAAGATTGACGCAGTCTTTCACAGGAGGTTTAATTTTAAACACTGTGAAAGGCTGCGTTTTTTATTTGTTCTATTCAGGTTTATCGCCAGATTCCTGAATATCGAAAGCACTACTGAAACTGACAATTAATACGATGCATCCGCCCAATATACCGATAAGCATATAAGCGATACGGATATCGAACGCCTGCGAGATGGCACCGATAAGCAGGGGAGCAATCAACGAACCTATAAAACTGATACTTGACAGAATGGTAAGTGCAATACTGACCGGTGTTTTTGATTTGGCTCCCACGAAGCTGTACAAAGTAGGCACAATGCAGGAAATACCCAAGCCGACCAGCATGAAACCTAAAGAATTAATGATTACTTTCATAGCCATAGATTCGAAAACTCCTCCTAACAGGGCAGAAACAAAAAAGCCGATACAGATAAAGCTGCCCGCCAGTTGCAGGACTTTCTTCTTTCCCCAAAGCTGATAAGCATAGTTAGTCAGAAAACGGCCCGTTGCCATCATAATCATAAATACAAGAAAACCGATTTGCAATGATTTAGGTACATGAACCACTGATTCGAAATAAACGGCACTCCAGTCGAACATCGCACTTTCTACAATCAGTGCGAACAGTCCGACAAGTCCTAACTGCAAAAGCAACATTTCCGGTTTTTGAAATAACAGGCGAAAACCATTGGGAGCTTTGGCTGTATTTCTTTCCAGCGTCTTTGTATCAGAAACTTCCGTTTCCTGCGGTGCGCTCTCCTGCAAATATTTCCGCCCGGAAAGTGCAATTATAAGGATGATTATAAATATCAGTGTATAATGCCAGATGGGGGAGACTTCTGCCAAAATCATTACGAAGCCGATAAGTGCTCCTACACATGCCCCCAGACTCCATCCTCCATGAAAAGTGGCCATAATGGTTTTACCATACAAACGTTCCACCTCAATGCCTTGTGTATTGAATGATATATCACACAAATTCCAGCACACCCCGAAGCAGAAGAGCAGAAAGCCTAAAAGATAGACCTCATGAGCCAGCCCGATGCAAAGCAGGGATGAAGCGTATCCCAGAATACTGACCTGTACCATGCTCCGGCTTCCTAACTTCGAAACAAGATAGCCGGCCAAGGGGATCGCGACAAACTTTCCGACAGGAATCATAAATAAAATCAGTCCCCAGTAGAAAGCATAATTTGCGGCAAAAACGTCTTTGAAATCAGGGATTCGGCTAGCCCAACTTGCCATACAAAGTCCTTGAGCAAAGAAAAAAGTCAATATGGCAAAACGTATTCTCTCTTTAGGATGCGTAAATTGGTTATTCATGCATTTTTTATTTTTAATCGCGGCAAAGGTATCTATTTTTTTTGTACTTTTGCGCCCGATTTAAAAATATCATATTCATGAAGACAGGCGAATCTTTATTATCCATAGGTAAATTTATTGCAGAATATTCAGCCCATTTAATGGGGGCCGGAGTACACACCTCGCGGGTGGTACGCAACACAAAGCGTATTGGAGAGGCTTTCGGACTAGATGTCAAATTAAGCGTATTTCATAGAAACATCATTCTGACCATTATAGACAAAGAAACAAACGAGGCTTGTAACGAGGTTATAGACATTCCTGCACACCCGATCAGTTTTGAACATAATTCAGAGTTAAGCGCATTGAGCTGGGAAGCAGTAGACAATCATTTGTCATTGGAAGAATTGAAAGACAAATACAAGAAGATTATTTCTGCTCCGCGGATACA
>CAUHML010000320.1 GCA_959606905.1 uncultured Bacteroides sp.
CCCAACATTAAAAGTGTTGTGCTCTACCTGCTGAGCTAGCGAATCAATCCTTGTTACTTTCTTTCGAAATGCGGGTGCAAAGGTAGAACATTTTTTTATAACTCCAAAGGATTTCAAACATTTTTCTTATCTTTGTGCCATTATCAACAATATACATTATTAATATATGGCTGCTGACGATAAAAAAATTATCTTCTCAATGGTAGGGGTGAGCAAAGCATTCACTCCAAATAAAAATGTGTTGAAAGACATTTACCTGTCATTCTTTTATGGAGCGAAAATCGGTATTATTGGTCTGAATGGTTCCGGTAAGTCAACGTTAATGAAGATTATCGCAGGTTTAGAGAAATCCTATCAGGGAGAAGTGGTCTTCTCTCCGGGGTATTCCGTAGGTTATTTGGCGCAGGAACCCTATCTTGACAACACGAAGACAGTAAAAGAAGTAGTAATGGAAGGTGTGCAACCCATTGTTGACGCACTGACAGAATACGAAGAAATCAATCAAAAATTCGGTTTGCCGGAGTATTACGAAGACCAGGATAAAATGGATGCTCTTTTTACTCGTCAAGGCGAATTGCAAGATATTATTGATGCAACAGATGCATGGAATCTGGATAGTAAACTGGAACGTGCAATGGACGCACTTCGTTGTCCGCCTGAAAATCAGTCTGTGGCAAATCTTTCCGGAGGTGAACGTCGACGGGTAGCTCTTTGTCGTTTGCTGTTGCAGAAACCGGATGTGTTGTTGCTGGACGAGCCTACCAACCATTTGGATGCAGAATCTATCGATTGGTTGGAACAACATCTTCAACAATATGAAGGGACTGTTATTGCCGTAACCCACGACCGTTACTTCCTTGACCACGTTGCCGGCTGGATTCTCGAACTAGATCGTGGTGAAGGTATTCCATGGAAAGGAAACTACTCTTCCTGGCTGGAACAGAAGACGAAACGCATGGAAATGGAGGAAAAAACTGCGAGCAAACGTCGTAAGACGTTGGAGCGCGAGTTGGAATGGGTTCGTATGGCTCCGAAAGCTCGTCAGGCAAAAGGGAAAGCCCGCCTTAATTCATACGACAAGTTGTTGAATGAAGACGTGAAAGAGAAGGAGGAAAAACTGGAAATCTTTATTCCGAATGGTCCTCGTTTAGGTAATAGAGTTATCGAAGCTAAACATGTGGCTAAAGCATACGGTGATAAACTGCTGTTTGACGATTTGAATTTTGTGCTTCCCCCGAATGGCATTGTCGGCGTAATCGGTCCGAATGGTGCAGGAAAAACTACACTTTTCCGTTTGATTATGGGACTGGAAACCGTAGATAAGGGTGAATTTGAAGTAGGAGAGACTGTAAAAGTAGCCTATGTCGACCAGCAGCATAAAGACATTGACCCGAACAAGAGTGTTTATCAGGTAATTTCCGGTGGTAATGATTTGCTTCGTATGGGCGGACGTGATATTAATGCACGTGCTTATCTTTCTCGTTTCAATTTCTCCGGAGCCGATCAGGAAAAACTTTGTGGTGTGCTCTCCGGTGGTGAGAGAAATCGTTTGCACCTAGCAATGGCTTTGAAAGAAGAAGGTAACGTGTTGTTGCTCGATGAGCCTACCAATGATATCGACGTAAATACACTGCGTGCTTTGGAAGAAGGTCTGGAAGACTTTGCAGGTTGTGCAGTTGTCATTTCACACGACCGTTGGTTCCTCGATCGTATTTGTACACACATTCTGGCTTTTGAAGGAGACTCCAATGTGTTTTACTTTGAAGGTTCCTATTCGGAGTACGAAGAAAATAAATTGAAGCGTTTAGGGAATGAAGAACCGAAGCGTGTTCGTTATAGAAAGTTAATGACCGACTAGTGTAAAATAATAGATTGAAGCATTTCTAATGCTTTCTGTTTCAAAATAAAAGGCTCTGCAAGTTATGTAGAGCCTTTCTTGTTTTATAACGCAATAAAACGTTTATCTCTCTTAAAATTTTGTAGTATAATTGTAACGTAAGTCTAAATAATATTAATTATATTTGTGCACAGTTTTTAAAAGCAAACAATTAGTATAAACTAATCAATTACATTATGTTAAAAAGAACGCGGTCTTTTTTGGTGCTAGTAATGTTGCTAATGACAGTCACAATGAGTGCACAGGTTACCACAGCCACTATGAGTGGTAAAGTGACAGCACAAGATGAACCGATTATCGGAGCAACTATTGTTGCCATTCACGAGCCTTCAGGAACTCGGTATGGAACTGTGACTAATGTTAGTGGTCAATTCAATTTGCAAGGTATGCGTACTGGTGGACCATACAAGGTAGAAATTTCTTATGTCGGTTATCAGACAGCTATTTACAAAGGAATCAATCTTTTATTAGGAGAGAATTATGTTTTAAATGTTTCTTTAAAAGAGAGTTCTGAACTGTTGGACGAAGTGGTGGTGACTGCTTCTAAAGAAAGTAACATGAAGTCTGATAGGGCAGGTGCTATTATGAATGCTAATCGTGATATGATTAGTAACACCCCAACTATTTCCCGTAGTATTAGCGATATTATGCGTCTTTCTCCACAAGGTGCTGATGTTGGTAATGGTTTTGCAGTCGGTGGTGGTAATTATCGCCAATCATTTGTGACAGTTGACGGTGCTGCTTTCAACAATACATTCGGATTGGGAGGTAATCTTCCGGCTAACGGCTCTCCAATTTCTTTGGATGCTTTGGAAC
>CAUHML010000321.1 GCA_959606905.1 uncultured Bacteroides sp.
GACAACATATCCTTGATTATATCCACATCGGCAGCAAAGTTTAGATAATAACCGCTTGTTTTAGTCCGGTCACTAACTTTTATCATTTCGGCCGGGTTAGGGTAATTTGAATATAAGGTAGGTTTTCCGTCCTCACCTCTGATTGGTAAATAAGAAGGATAAGTCAAAGCCGATTGTATGGCATCATACCCATTTCCACCACCTCCGCCACCGGAAGTTGAATTTGTATATTCATTCTCATTTACATTGACAATTGCTGTCAACTTAAGAAATGGAAGCAATTGTGAAGAAATGTTTGTCCGAAGAGCATAACGTTCCATAGCGGAGTTTTCTACCGTACCTTCCTGTTTGTAATAATTTCCGGACAGATAATATTTCAGCAGTTTAGAACCACCCGTAATTGTGATATTATGATTATTGATGCTACCATCCTTTAATACACAATCCAGCCAGTCTGTTGTTTGAGCGGCAGCTATCTGTTGAGGTGAGAATTGAGGTACCCATTTATTATCAAAAGGTTTATCACCATAAGGATACATACCGTTCGTAAATAAATAGTTTTCTTTATTGAAAATGTTGGCAACATTCATATATTCCTCCCCACTCAAAGGTTCCAGATACGGATAGTTTTTCACGATAGAATAATTTCCTTCATAAGTGATTTGGGGACGAGTTTCAGTACCTTTCTTTGTAGTGATTAAAACGACACCATTGGCTGCACCAATTCCATAAATGGAGGCAGATGCATCCTTTAACACTTCGATAGATTCAATATCAGCAGGATTAAGTCCGGCCAATCCCGAACGATTGATAGAGTTGGGCATAACCTGGTTTCCGTTTCCAACCTCTAAAGAAGTGGAAGGCATCATTACGCCATCCACTATAAAGATAGGAGTACCTGCCCCACGAATTGAAAGGTCAACTGCTCCACCCGGTTGCGGGCTTGTCAACGTAGCTTCCAGTCCGGCAGCCCGCCCAAGCAACATCTGTGACATATTACTTGTTGCGGCTCGCGATATTTTTTCCGTTTTTACCGTTGCAATGGAAGTTGTCAGATTCTTACGGGTGGTCGTTCCATACCCTACCACAACAACTTCATCCAACTGTTTCGAATCCTCTTTCATCGTCACATTCAACGTCATCGGTCGGGTAATTTTCTGCGTATATGTAGTGTAACCTATTGAAGTAAATTTCAGTGTCGAGCCTTCCGGAACTTGCAACTGGTAATTGCCATCTATACCGGTAATAGTTCCTTGAGTAGCCCCTTCTATCATCACAGTCACTCCCGGAAGAGCTTCGCCGGATTCATCCACTACTTTGCCTGTCACCTTGACCGGCTGTTTGTTATCCTGTGGCCGAGCCGAAACTTTGTTTAATACAATCTGACGTTTTTCAATCGTATAAGATACTCCTTGGCCTTTAAAAAGTTTATCCAGTACCAGAGTCATCCGTTCATTTTTCACAGTAATGCTTACGATACGGCTTACATCAACAATATCTTTGTTGTATAAGAAACGATATTCTGTCTGATTTTCGATACTAGTCAAGACCTCCTCTACAGTCACATTTTTCAGTCGCAATGTAATTTTGGCGGATTGTGCCAGGATAGGTATACTGATAGCTTGCAAAGCTATACAAAACAACCATATAGCACAGATTCTCCCCATTTTTACATTCGCAGGTACATTAATTCTCTTTTTCATTTTTCTAATTGAAATAAGTTTCATACCTTTACATGTTTGGTTATTGGTTCTACAAATAAGTTGATTAACGAATAACTGAATCTTTGGAAAGGAAGGTGAGTCAGACCTTCCTTTTTTTTTATCAGTTGTCGGAAGCTGAATTCACTGATTATGTCTTTCTCATGGCTTGTATTATTTAAAGGTTAATAAATGTGTTTTTCTCTCGTTTCTATCAATAAGACGTTTCTAAAAATAAAAGCCACATTGGATATCGCATTATTTTTTCATCTGCATTATTTTTTCTTCAAACTATCGTTTATCCCAAATAATCTTTCTATTTTTACCCCCGACAATAGAACCTTTACTACAATACTATGCCGAATATCCAACAACAGACTTCCGACGACCGTTTTCTGGTAATAGCACTAAAACAGGATGATAAACAGGCTTTTACCCGACTATTCCATATTTATTATAAAGATTTGGTATTGTTTGGCGGTACTTACATCCCGGAGAAATCTACCTGTGAAGATATTGTGCAAAATATCTTTCTCAAACTATGGAATGACCGGAAATCATTGGTAATTGAGAACTCACTAAAATCATATTTACTGAAAGCGGTCAGAAATTACTGTCTGGACGAATTACGCCATCGCAGGATTATAGATGAACACATTGCTTACGAACTTAAATCGGATTCTATAGATATAGATACGACAGAAAACTACATACTGTATTCTGATTTATGCCGACAACTTAAAAATGCATTGGAACAATTACCTCCTCAAGAAAGAGAAGTGTTCGAGATGAGCCGATTAGAAAACATTAAATATCAGGAAATAGCCAATCGCCTGAATATCTCTGTCAGAACGGTAGAAGTACGTATCAGCAAAGCATTGAAGCAGCTCCGCATCTTATTAAAAGATTTTTATTTACTACTTTTTTTATTTCTTTTCCACTAATGAATGTGGGATTTTCTTTCTGAAACGTCTATTATATATAAGGTAAAATGCATTATG
>CAUHML010000322.1 GCA_959606905.1 uncultured Bacteroides sp.
TTCCCGCAGTTGACGGTGCATCAGGCGAAAGACTGAGTGGGCTACAAGTTTCAATTTACTGGCTATCAGCTACTATAAGTTACGGGCTACAAGTGTACTGCATTATCATACTGCAGGACACTTGTAGCCCGTAACTTAATAGTAGTCGGTAACTCCGTAATTTATTTATAACTTAATTCTGCCTCTATTTCTTCGCAGACATCTTGCTCCAGGTTGAGCAGCTGATTGATTTCTTTTCGTTTTTCCAAATCCGTGAAATAGCTCTCCACTACTGCATAGATGTTGAAGCCGGTTGTGGAACCCGCAGCCAAATCCAATGACTCAACCATTTTCTCTACTGCTTGATGAATGCGTTTCTTACTGATAAAATGCAGTTCATTACTATGAATTAAGCTCTTTTCCATGATATTTTCTGTTTTAGTTATTGTAGTTATAACATTCTATCAAGCAAGTAAGTTCATGTAGATTGAACAGATTTGACAGTCGGTCGAATGATATTTTTCCTATATTTGCAAAAAATATAAACGCGGCAATGAAAGAACTGTTTATAAAAATACTCCGTTTTCTGATGTTTGTACTGGTCGTAGCTTTGGGCTGCATCGGATATAACATCTATGAAGATACGTTGGCTGCTGTGTGGATACCCGTAGGGGTAGGACTTGTGGTGGCAGTCGTTACACTTCCTCTATATAAAAAATGGATATGGCTGACAACGATGGAGCAAAAGGCAGTGAATATATTGTGCCATGTGGTGTGCGTGGGTGTCATCAGTTGTTCGCTTTTTCTGGTAGGGAATTATCGGATGGCGGCTCCAGCTTCGACAAAGGAGGTGACGGTTACCGTACTTGAGAAGCTGATAAAAGAACATGAAAAGAGACGTAAAGTAGGCAAGCATCGTTATGTGTCGGACGGAGTACGTAAGGAATATTACTTAAAGGTGGCTTTCGAGGATGGAGCGATAGAGACCTTGCATGTTTCCACAGCCACATACAACAAAGCACGAAAAGGCAAACCGAAAGTCCTGACTTTGCAGAAAGGAGGTTTCGGATTGCCGGTGATAACGAAGGGGCTATAGTTTTCATCCCCCCATGCAAGACATCAGATGAGGAACTGAATGCTCTTCTTAAAGATTTCTGCGTACAAAATGTCCGTCAATCCAAATGGTGGCATGGTGTCCTTTGAATTTCAGTAATACATAATTGGGAGCTGCCGGGCCTTTATCTCCACCTTACCGGTGAGCACTACGCTGTTTCCTTCTTCCTGAAAGCACAAACCTGCTTTCGGATTGGCTGCACCTTTGTTTTAAGACTGTCTTTGCCGGTTGCCAACCATACGGTGGTGGCCCCTTCCGACTTGATATTGCTCATTGGAACGGGGCTGGGATGATATTCTTTATAGGTTGTAAAGATACAGATAAACTGATAGGGAAATCCCTATGTATAAATAGAGAGAATCACGGAAAAGGAGGTTTTTATCATACTACATTTGCTGTATGGATAAATACTAAAACTTTCTATTATGAAAAAGATGTCAGTTGTTTTAGGCTTGTTACTCGCTGTCTTGGTGATGGGCTGTGGCATTTATGAAAGCTACGGGTTTGATTATAAGCAGTTGAGCAGCATTGAACGTGGTATGAGCTTTAAAGAGGTGTGTACCATTTTAGGAGAGCCTGCATTTAGAGATTTGAATAAGGAGGGAGAGGCTTGGACATTCCGCGCTTATACTCCTGCGGGGTGGTCGGCTGTCAAGGTGTGGTTCAAAGACGGAAAAGTGGACGAAATGAAGAGCTATCTGGAGGATACTTATCCGGTTACCACTTCGCGGGACAAGAGTTTCATGAATGAGAAAAAAGAATCTTCCGACAAGAGTAGCGAAACAAAGGTAATAGTTTCGCCGGAAGGGAAACATTACATCAAAATGGGCTCGGTAGTAGTCACTCCCGAAGGCAAGCATATAATAGTACCTTGATTATACCAACATAATCGTTTCCGGATATAGTATAATGTGAATATACCTTTCTATAAAGTGTTGATATTTATAAAGTTCTATATTTTTTGCAGATTTTAGGTATATGTAGTTCAAAGAATGTTATCTGAAATGAAAAGAATGGGCAATGTTTGTCATTGCTCTGTCTTTATCTTATATTTGAGTAGATAATATAGGATATCATTTTAAGAAAGGAACTAATAATAAGATAATAATATGAAGAGTATTGAGAAGGCGACCAATAATATGAAAATGGTATATTCCATTCTGTGCAATCTTAAGAAGTGTACAATCTTTGAATTACAGAAACTGACGAAGTTCAGGGATGTGGATTTGTGTTTGGCCTTGGGGTATCTGCTGCAGAATAACCAGATTTATCAGAAGCGTATTGATAACATGGTTTACTATGGAGTCGTCGCAAAATGAAAAGATATACAATAGGTTTACCACACATTTTGCTTACATGCTTGCATGGTGCTTTCTAATTGTTTGTTATATCGCGTTTTACGGTATGTAAGCAGACGCTATGCAAGTATGTAGGCAAACTTTGCTTGCATGCTGTTTTTTCTTGTGCAAATGGCTGGTCTTCTTTCCGCAAAGAACAGCTCTTTCTCCTACTAAAAGCTTATTAATGACTATTGTGCACGGTTGTGATGCAGTTTCTTCACTATTGTGGTACGGCTTCT
>CAUHML010000323.1 GCA_959606905.1 uncultured Bacteroides sp.
CATTGGAAGAATTGAAAGACAAATACAAGAAGATTATTTCTGCTCCGCGGATACACTCTCTTTTCGTATTATTATTAGTAGGATTTGCCAATGCCTCTTTCTGTAAATTATTTGGTGGTGATTTAATTTCGATGGGAATCGTGTTCTCGGCTACCATTACAGGATTCTACCTGAAACAACAAATGCAGGCGAAAAAGATCAATCATTATGTTGTATTTATTGTTTCGGCTTTTGTTGCTTCCCTGTGTGCTTCCACCGCGCTGATTTTCGATACAACTTCGGAGATTGCCATGGCGACCAGCGTGCTTTATCTTGTGCCTGGGGTTCCCTTGATTAATGGCGTGATTGATATAGTGGAAGGATATGTATTAACAGGATTTGCCCGTCTGACAGAGGCTTCTTTGTTGATTGTCAGCATCGCTATCGGACTTTCCTTCACATTATTAATGGTAAAAAATAGTTTAATTTGATATGATAGCACTTGACATTCTTACGGATGGATTTTTTGCAGCAGTAGCAGGTATAGGATTTGGTGCAATTTCCGATCCTCCTTTGCGTGCATTCAAAATGATTGCCATACTGGCAGCACTGGGACACGCCTGTCGTTTTTGTTTGATGACCTATTTAGGCGTGGATATTGCCACAGGTTCGTTGTTTGCCGGATTAGTCATCGGCTTCGGTAGTTTGTGGTTAGGGAAAAAAGTATATTGCCCGATGACGGTATTGTACATTCCAGCGTTGCTTCCCATGATTCCGGGAAAGTTTGCATACAACATGGTATTTTCACTTATCATGTGTCTGCAAAATGTGAATGATCCGGATAAGCTGGACAAGTTTATGTCGATGTTCTTCTCTAATACTCTGATAGCAAGCACAGTGATTTTCATGTTGGCGGTAGGAGCTACGTTCCCGATGTTCCTGTTCCCACATAGAGCCTTTTCATTAACAAGACACTAAAACGAACTTTTATGGAGATTTTTTGGAGAACAATTGCATATTATAATTCAGCTACCTGGCTGTTACAGATAGTTATCATTCTGATTGGTATTGCATTGACCGGATTGCTTATCGGCCGACCACGTCCGTGGGTGAAAATGGCGATGAAGTTCTATATGATAGGTCTGTATACGTGGATTTCTCTGGTCTACTATTATATCTACTGTGAAGAGCGTAGTTATAATGGAGTAATGGCTATGTTTTGGGGTGTGATGGCTATCATTTGGATATGGGATGCGATTACGGGATATACTACCTTTGAACGTACCCACAAATATGATCTACTGTCTTATGTGCTGTTAGCAATGCCTTTTATATATCCTTTGGTTTCATTGGCACGCGGACTTTCATTCCCGGAAATGACTTCTCCGGTCATGCCTTGTTCGGTAGTGGTGTTTACCATCGGATTGTTATTGCTGTTTGCGCAAAAGGTCAATATGTTTTTGGTATTGTTCCTTTGCCACTGGTCGCTGATCGGATTATCCAAAACTTATTTCTTTCAGATTCCGGAAGATTTCTTATTGGCAAGTGCTACGATCCCCGGCCTGTATCTTTTCTTTAGGGAATATTTCCTGAATAATCTGCATGCCGACACCAAGCCGAAAGCAAAATATATCAATTGGCTGTTGATAAGCGTTTGCGTCGGACTGGCCGTGTTGCTGACTACTACCATGTTTTTGGAATTGGTTCCGAAAGGTTAATCTGGAAACATAGAAGATATTCAAATCAAAAAAAGAGGCCGTTCAAAAAAGCCTTGATTTTACAAAATCGTCCTTACTACGATAGGTTGTAGTAAGGACGATTTTTCTTTTAGGAACTTTGGGAACAGTTTCTTTTATATATAGTATCGTTTACTTAATTGCGTAGAATATCCGTAAGGCATACTGCATCACTGCATCAGGCAACCATTTTTTGCTCTTCGCAAACAATACCTGTATCCATGGACCTACTTTCGTCCGAAAAGGAGGATTGGTACGTTCCACTATCTTACAGATGGCAGCACCCAACTTCCGCGGATGGCATCCATTACGTTCTTCTTTTTCTATAATCCCCAATGATTTCAGAAAACTTTCTCCGTAATCGGCATCCAGTCTTGTCTGTTCGGAGATATTCCGGTTATCAGTAAATCCGGTGTTGAAATCTCCCGGTTCTACTACACAAACCTTTATATGGAACGGATGAACCTCTAAAGCTAATGCTTCGCTATATCCCTCCACTGCAAATTTCGAAGCAGAATAAAATCCCTGATAGGGGATTCCCATTACACCACCGATAGAGCTGATATTGATAATCTTGCCCTTTCGCGCCTTTCTCATAGATGGCAAAACAGCTTTACACATATTCACTACGCCGAAGAAGTTTGTATTCATTTGTATATTCACTTCTTCTTCAGTGGCAAGTTCTAATGCGCCGCCGATACCTATTCCGGCATTATTAATCAATACGTCAATCCGTTCCTGCTCCGATAGAATCCGCTCTACGGCCTGACAAACGGAAAAGGAATTGGTGACATCGACAACAAGCATTTTTACATGATTCATGTCTTCGGAAGGTTTCCGGCTTGTTCCATAAACGATGTGCCCACGTTCCGATAACATTTGAGCGGTAATCTTGCCGAATCCGGAAGATGCTCCGGTGATAAGTATGACTTGTGGTTGCATATTTCTT
>CAUHML010000324.1 GCA_959606905.1 uncultured Bacteroides sp.
CACGAGAAAAACGGAAAGAATCATTCAAGCTGATAGCATGTCGCAAGCCAGCAGATAGTTTGAGACTTTCTCCCAACACTACCGATTTAGGTTCTTCCTCTTTCACAACAGCTTCAGCTACAGATTCCTCAACAATTGCTGGTTCCTCTTTTTTCCCTTCTTCTGTTACCGCTACGACTGGTTTCTCTTCCGCAACAATAATCTCTCCTTCCTCATCTTCTTTCACAACAGCAGATTCAGAAGTCACCTGAACAGCATCCACTTCCTGCTGCAGTTCATCCAAACGTCCCTGCATCCGTGTAATGCTCCGCTTCAACAGTTCAGACAAAGTCGGAGTCGGCTCCTTGGTAAATGAATCCATGAGATACTTCAACTCATGAACATCCAACTCAATATCTGTTAATAGCTTCTGTTTCATGTCAGTCCATTGTTTATACGGTGCGAATGTAGGAATAATTTATGCAATAACTTAAAATAATGGATAATTTAACAGTTCTTGCACATTGAATTGCTTACCTTTGTCCACATATTTACTTAATCAAGAAAACACAAAATCTCATGGTATTATTTTCAGAAGACCACATACAGGAGACTAGAAGAAGAGGCCGGATCGAAGTAATCTGCGGTTCCATGTTCTCCGGAAAAACAGAGGAATTGATTCGTAGAATGAAGAGAGCGAAATTTGCGAAACAACGTGTAGAGATATTCAAACCAGCTATCGACACCCGTTATTCAGAAGAAGACGTAGTCTCTCACGACAGCCATTCTATCGCCTCCACTCCCATCGATTCGTCAGCCAGTATCCTACTCTTTACTTCCGAGATAGATGTAGTAGGCATTGACGAAGCACAGTTCTTCGACAGTGGTTTGATTGATGTATGCAACCAGCTCGCCAACAATGGAATCCGTGTTATCATTGCAGGGTTGGATATGGACTTCAAAGGAAATCCGTTCGGACCTATGCCACAATTGTGCGCCATTGCCGATGAAGTCTCCAAAGTTCATGCGATCTGTGTGAAATGTGGTCAGCTGGCCTCTTTCTCACATCGTACAGTCAAGAATGAGAAACAGGTTCTTTTAGGCGAAACAGCCGAATATGAGCCTCTGTGCAGGGAATGTTATCTCCGTGCACGAGGGGAAGATGAGCAGAAAGTATAAACTCTATAAAAGAAACAGATTATGGAAAGGAAAAAGATAACATTCGACAGTTTTATACGCGGTTCCATCGGATGTGTGTTAGTTGTAGGAATATTAATGCTCGTGGAACGTCTTAGCGGAGTGTTATTACCTTTCTTTATTGCGTGGCTGATAGCTTATATGGTCTATCCGTTAGTCAAATTCTTCCAGTATAAACTACGATTAAAAAGCCGCATTATTTCCATCTTCTGTTCCTTATTCCTCATTACGGTTATCGGAGTCACTTTATTCTATCTGTTAGTGCCGCCGATGATTTCGGAAATAGGCAGAATGAACGACTTGCTAGTGACTTACCTCACCAATGGAGCCGGTAACAATGTACCTAAGAATCTTTCTGAATTTATCCACGAGAACATCGATCTTCAGGCACTGAACCGTGTATTAAGTGAAGAGAATATCCTGGCGGCAATCAAGGATACCGTCCCCAGAGTGTGGACTTTGCTTGCAGAATCTCTCAACATTCTATTCAGCATCCTTGCCTCCTTCATTATATTATTATATGTAATCTTTATATTATTGGATTACGAAGCAATAGCTGAAGGATGGTTGCATCTGCTACCCAATAAATACCGTACGTTTGCCTCCAACCTGGTTCACGACGTACAGGATGGTATGAACAGATATTTCCGTGGACAGGCTTTGGTTGCTTTCTGCGTAGGTATTCTTTTCAGTATCGGTTTCCTGATTATCGATTTTCCCATGGCTATTGCTTTGGGACTTTTCATCGGAGCATTGAATATGGTTCCCTACTTGCAAATCATCGGTTTCCTTCCCACCATTTTATTGGCAATCCTCAAAGCTGCCGACACCGGACAGAACTTCTGGATTATCATTGCATGTGCATTAGCCGTCTTTGCAATCGTACAAATCATACAGGATACCTTCCTTGTCCCCAAAATCATGGGAAAGATTACCGGACTGAATCCTGCCATCATCCTTTTATCTCTTTCTATCTGGGGTTCATTAATGGGAATGCTCGGCATGATTATCGCCTTGCCACTAACAACTTTGATGCTCTCCTACTACCAACGCTTTATTATCAACAAAGAAAAAATAAAATATGATGAAATAGAAACTACTGATAATCAAGAAACAAGCCATAACGAGGAAAAATAATTGAAACTTTTTTCTACGGAATGCTTGCAAATTAAATAAAAGTAACTACCTTTGCACCCGCAATCAGGAAATAACTGATTCGCAAATAAGGATTGATTCGCTAGCTCAGCAGGTAGAGCACAACACTTTTAATGTTGGGGTCCTGGGTTCGAGCCCCAGGCGGATCACATAAGAACAAAGCCAAACGGCGACAAAAAAGAGACAAGTCCTACAATATCAACGTATTGTAGGACTTTTTTTATTGTTTCAGTCTTGCCTGAAAGACAAAAAAACGGCGCATGGTAATAAACGGCGCATGAGTTTCATTCAAGATTCTCTTGGCATATTCAATACTAGTATATTGCAAG
>CAUHML010000325.1 GCA_959606905.1 uncultured Bacteroides sp.
AACTACTTTCAATTGTTTAATCCAAACCATATTCTTTTATTTTTCTATAAAGTGTGCGCTCTGAAATATTCAAATCTTTTGCCGCATTCTTTCGTTTTCCATGATGACGGTCGAGCGCCTTACGTATCATTTCTTTTTCCACTTCATCCAATGACAGTGTCGCTTCTTCCACAAATTCCTCCGTGTCCTGAATATCATCTACTACAGGATGCACGGATTTAGCGGCAGAGATAATGGTAGGTGTAGCAGGCACTACTGTAGCGACCAAATTCCGTTGAGGTTCTTGATAATAAGAAACTGCTGTAGTAGCCGGTGGCGGAACAGGTTGCGCTCCACGTTCCGACATCAAGGTGTTTACCAATTTCTTCAACTCAGTTACATCACGCCGCATATCAAACAGCACCTGATACAGAATCTCGCGCTCACTTTCAAAAGCCTTCCCCGCACTTGCTTTCACACCAAATAAAGCGGGTAAACCGGAGTTTACACGTTGTTCCGGTAAATAATTTCTCAAAATTTCCGCCGTAATGTCGCGATTGGTTTCAATAATAGATATCTGTTCTGTAATATTCTTCAACTGGCGTACATTACCGGGCCATGGGTAAGCCAACAACAAGGCTTTTGCATCTTCTGTCAGCTGAATGGCCGGCATACGGTACTTCTCAGCAAAATCCGATGCAAATTTGCGGAAAAGTAATGTTATATCATCTCCACGTTCGCGCAGAGGTGGTATCTTGATAGGCACAGTGTTCAGACGATAATATAAATCCTCGCGGAAACGGCCTTCGGCAATGGCTTCCGTCAGATTTACATTGGTAGCGGCAACAATACGTACATCCGTCTTTTGTACTTTGGATGAACCTACTTTAATGAATTCACCACTCTCGAGCACACGTAGCAGACGCGCCTGCGTAGCAAGAGGTAACTCTCCCACCTCATCCAGAAAAATAGTTCCACCATTGGCTTCGGCAAAATAACCGTTACGGTCACTGATAGCTCCTGTAAAAGCACCTTTCTCATGTCCGAAAAGTTCTGAATCTATTGTACCTTCAGGTATAGCTCCACAATTCACGGCTATATACTGTCCATGTTTCCGACGGCTGAACTGATGGATGATCTGCGGAAAATTTTCCTTTCCCACACCACTTTCACCGGTGATCAATACTGATAAATCTGTGGGCGCCACCTGAATAGCCACGTCTATGGCACGGTTCAATCCTTCAGCATTACCAATAATACCAAATCTGAGTTTAACATTTTGTATTTCTGACCTGACCATATTCATTTTATTATATGACAAAATTACAAATTCCCGAGCAGACAGCAAGTAATTATGGCAGAAAAATAAAAAATAAGGCGCGGATTTCACGGATTGATACGGTCTTTTATAAAGAGAAACCGTAAAATCCGCGCAATCCGCGCCTGAATAAAAACAGTCTGTTATAAATTAATCAATTTCCTGATCAGCTTCATAACCACCCATTTCGCGAATAGCATTCTTCAAGATAGCATACTGCTGGAAGAGATGGTTGACAGGTATTTCATTTTCTGTATAATCATGCATCGGGCTCTTCAAGAAGAAACTCAAGAAACGCTGTATACCAAAACGTCCTGCACGTGCAGCCAAGTCACTCAATAATACTAAATCCAAACATAAAGGAGCAGCCAAAATTGAATCACGGCAAAGGAAATTAATCTTAATCTGCATGGGGTAGCCCATCCATCCGAAGATATCGATATTATCCCAACCTTCCTTACTGTCATTACGAGGGGGATAGTAATTGATACGTACTTTGTGATAATAATCTGTATATAAATCAGGCTGGTCTTCGGGTACAAGAATCGACTCCAAAGTAGACAGCTTGCTGACTTCTTTAGTACGGAAGTTAGCCGGTTCGTCCAACACCAAACCATCACGATTACCTAAGATATTTGTAGAAAACCAGCCGGACAAGCCTAAGCAACGGGTTCCGATAATCGGAGCGAAGCCTGACTTAACCAATGTCTGGCCTGTTTTGAAGTCCTTACCAGCAATAGGCATCTTCGTTTTTTCAGCCAATTCCCACATAGCCGGGATATCAACTGTAGTATTAGGAGCTCCCATGATGAAAGGGCAACCTTCTGACAGCGCTGCATAAGCATAGCACATAGACGGAGCAATGTGTTCCTTATCATCCTCTTTCATCGCTTGCTCCAATGCTGCCAAGGTTCCGTGTACTTTTTCTTCAACAGGTACATAGATTTCTGTAGAAGCAGCCCAAAGAACTACGATACGGTCGCAATTATTTTCAGCTTTGAAATTGCGGATATCTTCACGCAGCTGTTCTACCATATCCCAACGATTCTTGCAATCTTTCACATTATCGCCATCCAAACGACTAGCATAGTTGTGATCGAAAGCAGCTTTCATCGGAACTATCTTTTCCAGTTCTTCCTTTACAGGAAGAATGTCTTTTTCTTGTAAAACTTCAGCATTTACAGCTGATTCATAAGCATTAGCAGGATAAACATCCCATGCACCAAAAACAATGTCGTCCAAAGTTGCCAATGGAACGATTTCTCCATAATGCAAATACTTTTTATTTTCTCCACGGCCAACACGCATTTTATCATATTGAGTCATAGATCCGACAGGTTTTG
>CAUHML010000326.1 GCA_959606905.1 uncultured Bacteroides sp.
GTGATAGATTGGGGAAACGGTCGTATACAGAAAATAGAAGACCCTTCTTCAATGAGTGGCGGAGTGGTATATAGATATGGAAATAAAGGATTATATGAAGTGAGGATTTGGGCTGAAGAGCTGCAGCTTATCGATATAAGTGGTTTGCTTCTTCCTTTGAGTCATCTTTATTTGGGAAATATGCCGCGAATGAAATCTCTGGCTTTGAATAGCATTTCTGATACTCGCGAATTGGATTTGAATACCTTCTGTCCTAATGTGGAAAGTATTAATATCGGTAGTTTCGCTGATTTGGAGCATTTGGAGATTGAGGATTGTTTCCGATTGCGATCTATACAAGTTTATTCTAATCCAAAATTGACTTCAATAGAGTTTGGTAGTCATCCGGAAGCGGAAAGTTTATATTGTTCTTATAATGGTTTTTCTTCCCTTTCCCTTAAAAGCTTGCCGGCATTGCGCGATATTGATTTGAGTTCTAATGAAGTATTGTCACATCTGGAATTGAACGAGAAGACTTCAATTTCTGCGATATTGATACAAGGATGTGCTTTCCAATCAATTACTGATATATTGAAATGTTGCCCTTCTTTAAGGGAATTAAGTTGCTCATACAACAAATTGACCGAACTTGATCTGTCCGATAACTCTAATATTAGTGAATTGCGTTGTGAACATAATCAGCTAACTCGTTTAATGGTACCGCAAGGAAGTCTGTTAGAACATCTTTATTGTCACTCGAATCAATTGGATGAGGATGCCTTGAATACACTGTTTGATTCCTTGGGGCAAGTGCTGGAACCTGCTATTTATTATCCGACTCCTCCCCGGCAATATCGGATTTCTTTTAATGATAATCCGGGAGCAGATGATTGTAATAGAAATATCTTGAATGATAAAAACTGGATAGTTGAAAATAAGTAAAGTATGGACGATTGTTTCTTAAATCTTATATAGATCATGAAGAAAAACATTCTGCTTCTCTCTTTTTTGTGTAATTTTTCATTGTTGTTATCTGCCCAAACTAACGTAGAAAAAGGGTTGCAGAGTATCAACCGTTCCTCTGCCGAAGCTACTATCAACTTTTTGGCTAGTGATGAATTGCAAGGCCGTGAGGCAGGTTTTCATGGTTCACGTGTGACCTCGGAGTATATTGCTTCTTTATTACAATGGATGGGAGTATCACCTTTGGCTGACAGCTATTTCCAGCCTTTTGATGCTTACCGTAAAGAACGTCAGAAAAAAGGACGTCTGGAAGTGCATCCTGATTCCATAGCTAAACTGAAACAGGAAGTTCATCAGAAGCTTTCCATGAGGAGTGTATTGGGAATGATTCCCGGTAAAAATACCAAAGAATATGTGATTGTGGGGGCTCATTTCGACCATTTAGGTATTGATCCTGCACTTGATGGCGACCAAATATACAATGGTGCTGACGATAATGCTTCCGGTGTATCGGCAGTGCTGCAAATTGCAAGAGCCTTTTTAGCCAGTGGACAGCAACCCGAAAGAAATGTAATCTTTGCTTTTTGGGATGGAGAAGAAAAAGGACTGCTTGGCTCAAAGTATTTTGTACAAACTTGTCCTTTCCTGTCTCAAATCAAAGGCTATCTGAACTTTGACATGATTGGCCGTAACAACAAACCTCAACAACCCAAACAGGTCGTTTATTTCTACACAGCCGCCCATCCGGTTTTTGGGGATTGGTTGAAAGAGGATATTAGAAAATACAGTTTGCAATTGGAACCGGATTACCGCGCCTGGGAAAATCCGATAGGAGGAAGTGATAATGGTTCGTTTGCCAAAGTAGGTATTCCGATCATCTGGTATCATACAGACGGGCATCCTGATTATCACCAGCCTTCCGATCATGCCGACCGATTGAATTGGGATAAGATAGTGGAGATCACTAAAGCCTCTTTTCTCAATATGTGGAAGATGGCAAATGAGAAGTCCTTTTAATGAAGCTGATAAGATACAATCCTGATAATTAACGGGAAAAGTCAGGATTGTATTTCTTATTTTTTGAGTATTCTTTTTAAATAGTCGATAGTTGGCAAATTCACAGTCTCAAAACTTCCTTTATAAAATACAGCAAAATTATTAAAAACACACGGTAACTCTTTTGCTTTCTGTAGCGTATCTACCTGAATAAAAGAAACAGGGACATCATTTGTTTCACAATATTGTTTGATCATTTCAATGTATTTATGGATATAGGGGCATTGCATATCATAATAAATCGTCAGTTCCTCACTTTCTATTTTCAGATTCTTGGCATTTGGCGCAAATTGCGGTACTGTTCCGTCGAAAGAAAGAGCAAGCAATTCATATCCGTTATCAGTAGTGTCAACCACCTCAAAACCAAATTTCTTTGCAAATGATTGGTCGGAAAGCCAGCTCTTCTGTTTTTTTGCCCCGAGCATACAAATGCCGGATCTACCTTTTTCTTTGGCATCGGCTATGCAATACTCTATTAATGCTTTTCCATATCCGTTTCCTCGGGGGCTACCTAAGACCCATAAACAATACAGATAATAATAGTTGTCACCGATGATGGGAATCCAAGCTGTTTCAAGAGGGGCATATTCAATAAAAACCGTAGCTTTTGCATTTAACTTTCTAAAGACATG
>CAUHML010000327.1 GCA_959606905.1 uncultured Bacteroides sp.
GCCTTGCCGTCTATGTCGAATCCGTAGGCATTGTGCAGGTTGGGCAGATGGTTGAGTAGGCTAAGTATATGGCGCCTTTTCATATTTCTATGAGAGGTCTCCTTATACTCGCCTCCGAACCGAACGTACATGTTTCCACGTATTCGGCTCTCCACTAACATATCAGTCATAGCAATCATAGTTTGTTTGAGTGAATTTTATTATGACAGGATTGGCATAAAGCAATAGTTTTCCTTTTGCGGGCTATCATACGCTTTTCCCAATCTTTTTTTCCTTTCAAGTCTTTTAACTTACGAACATGATGCATATCCAATTCGCCAGTCGCTCCACATAGTTCACATTTCTGAGCCTTTAACCTATCAATAAGGTTTGTTTTACCCAATGTGAAACCAATGTTGGGGAAGTTGTCATATTTTGATTCCTTACTTGGTTTTAATTGCTTGAAACCCTTGTTGTATAATGAATAATACTTTCTTTTGCCTTTGCTGTTCTCATATGAAACTGTGAAAATTCCGTTCCTTTGGTATCTGCTACAAATTTTCGCTACAGAGGTGCGGTATTTTCCTGCAAAGGTTTTGTACATGCTATATTCCATAATGTACTTGAAAGCATGTAGGGAAGAACTATTTTTTGCAAGGGAATAGAAGTTGTAAAGACCTATTATCTCGGCATTGTAGCGTGATAGTATTTCAAGGTCATCATTGTTAATAAGCATAGCTCTACTTTTAGGCTTCCATTGCTCCATCTTTTTGCCTTTGACTATTTTAAGAGCATCATAATGTTGCAGTTTCTGCCTAATTAAGTTTTGAGGTATTCTTAAATTGACCATTTTGTTTACAGACCTTCTTGGAAAACCTCCTTCCATTCTTCTGACGTGATTGGTCTTGGCTACCGTGATGTCATAACCGAGAAATTTGGCATTTTTCTCTGTATGGGTTATCAGAGTTTTTTCATCTGATAATTCGAGTACAAGATTGTCGTGAAGATAGTTCTTGATTTTTTCTTTGATTACTTCAGCGTCTCTCTTGCTGCCTATTATTCCGATTAAGAAGTCATCAGCATAACGGACATATTTCAGTCGTTTGTAGTTGCCATCCATTTCATCTCCAAAATGAAATTTAATCTTCTCTTTGTCGATTTCCTTGATTTGATTAATAATTTTCTTCCTTTCTTCTTCATCAACAATAGTTTTCAACTTACTCACAGCACGCCATCTTCGTGTTCCAAGTCTTGAGCTTTCTGGATTATGTTTGCGTCTTTCCCCTTTATCAAAGTTTTCAATTAGCGTTTTCATAAACTTATCGAGCTTGTCAAGATAGATATTAGCCAATATTGGGCTTATAATACCTCCTTGAGGTGTTCCACTATAAGTTTTATGAAATGTCCAATCTTCGATATATCCAGCATTGGCAAATTTTCGTATTAACCTCAGAAAACGTTCATCGGCAATACGCTCAGAAAGGATATTCATCAGAGTTTCGTGGTTAATGTTATCAAAGAAGCCTTTTATATCTCCTTCAACGAACCATTTTGCTCCTATGAATGATTTCTGAATTTGAGCGAGTGCAGTGTGGCAGCTACGATTGGGACGAAAGCCATGTGAGGTATGTTCAAAACTACCTTCATATACAGCTTCCAATACCATTCTTACTACTTCTTGCACCAACTTATCATCAAATGCAGGTACACCTAAAGGGCGCATTTTACCATTTTTCTTGGGTATATACACTCTTCTTGATGGTTGGGGTTGATAGCTCTCATCTTTCAATGATGCTATCAGTTTCACAATACGAGTGAGGCTCATTCCATCAATGGTTTGATTGTCCGAGCCAGGTGTCATGTTACCCTCTTTTGCATAAATGCGTTGATAGGCGACATAATACATTCCCTCGTTAAACAGAATCCTATACAGCCTTTCGTACTTGTACGAAGTGTCTTTGCTGTGTTCTGTCAGACTGTTTAATACTTTTTCTGGACTTCTCATAATGTCTCACACATTTTCCTTTAATTGTATTAAAAATGTTAGCTGCCGCTCTTCGCCATGTACAAGGCTTTCCCTTGTTCGGACTACTATAGCGGCTCCGTTGCCTTGTCGAATATTCATAGGTCTATAACCTAATAGCCTTTTAGGGCATTCCGATTTAGGCAATCCACGTTTAGCGATACAATAACTATTAGCATGATAGATTGTCGGATATGACTTCCATCCTTTTATGCTTATTGCATATGTGTTCACGATATGTTCTTGCTCCAATTGTACTTCTTCACCAATGGAGTATCGTGAAATGACGAGTTCAGTTACCTTACGTCATCGGTTGAGCTGTACCCACTCGGATTATCATTCAATCAATTCGGATTTTATCCTCATATCTATCGTTTCATCTTGCCATTCAGTCGCAGTTTGGTAACTAACTGACTTATGACTTTGCCGACATGCTACACTCCCTGTCTGGTTTCCCTTTCAGATAAGTCGGTTGATGATAGGTTTTACAAAGAACGCTTACCTAATCTCTTGCTAAAGAGATATTTATTATATCGCTATTACGTGCGCACAGAAGTTGCCCATGCCGCAGCACATGTCAAGCACCATTTCCGCCGATGTCGGAGA
>CAUHML010000328.1 GCA_959606905.1 uncultured Bacteroides sp.
TAGAAAAGATCATGGAGGGTGTCGGTATTCACTAGATGGATTCTCAAGAAGCATAAACAGCCCGCTATTTGCAGAGAATTCTGGAAGAAAATTGAAGAAAGCATCCTTCCGGCAACAGCACCCCGGACGTTTGTGAACTCTCACAACAGAGATCAAGAACCAATCCCTGCTTTGCGCTTACACCGTTTTGGTGACATTTTTTCTCCGTCTTGCTACAATATTGTGGATTTTTTCTATTTGTGCTTTGCTATTATCAACATCTAAAATGGAAACCGTGATGGAGGTGATTCCAATGCAGATAATTTCCTTGAAAACAAATTGAATGCTTTGGCAAACGGTGGCCAGTTCTCCATTTCCTACGACATCACGATTCCGTAATAAAAGCATTAGATAATGGGTATAAAAGCCACGATTCTTTAGAGTCGAAAGAAAAGAATCGTGGCTTTGTACGTTTGAATTATGGAGCAAGCCAAATGAATAAGAAATTGGAATTTTTTAGCAGTATGGCGGTTGCCTTTATAGTTTTGATATTGGTCTTTCTTTGCATTCGTTTTTCAGGTCAGGGAAAATTTGCTACACATGGAGGAACCAATCCGTCTGATGTAAAATGTATTTATACTTCAGTTTGGCCGGATAATGAATACACTAGGCTTATTTGTGAGCCGGAAAGTGGAACGATAGAATATATATTGGATGGTTCTAATGCTGGGTATTATGCAATCTTTTATAATAATATCTCTGAAGAAGAAATACAAAAATATATTGACCAATTGAAAACCTTAGGATACGCTGAAGAGGCATCGGCTTCAGAAAGCGTTTCGACAGGCGTTTTGCTAAGAAAAGATGAAACATGGATAAGCATTGCATACTCAGAGGGAGGATTTGGAATCCGGATTTCAGTAGAAAAATCCTGAATAAAAGAGATGCTGGGGAATCCCGGTTATCCCTATGATGCAGTGGAAAGAAAATGGATTGCTCAATATTGGAGGCTCCAACCACAGCTTCTTTGTTGAAATGTTAATCAGTTAGATACCGCCAGACGGTTTATTTAGAACGAGGTTAAGTTGGAACAGCCGATGCCACACTCGGAACAAACAATAGCGGAGGCCGTACAAGATATGTGCTAGTATGGGAGAAAGATGGCATATCACATACGATCATTGGAAAGATACCGCGTGAAGAGATTCTAAAAATTGCAGAGAGCATTTCCTAACTGGCTGAATTTTTGCCCACACGCTTGTAATTATTTACAAATGTGTGGACGCTTTTTCGTTGAAGCGTCCAAAGCTGACAAGATTTTGAACTTTTTTCAAAAAAGCTGTCACAAACGCAGTGTGAGCAACGTTGACTAAGCAAAAGCTCCTGGGGGAGTGTACAAAATGGAGGTTATTCATTAATCAAAATGACGAAAGAAGAAATCATTTCCATGCTATCAAAGGAATTGAACAGTGAATGGACGAATGGAGTCACATGTTTGATGGTGGAAAATTCCGATAGCTATATTCCAGTAATAGTTCATCACAATAAAAATGAACTTATTGTTGAAGTAGGAGAACAAGACAAGAAGATTTACCGCATCGGACGAAATGAGCTAAATAAAACATCTTAGTCATCACCAAAAAAAACATTGAAATCAGTCACAATTTGACGCATAGAATATGAATTCAAACTTGATATGAGGTGATTCCAATGCAGAAAAAATAGAACACATATTTCGAAAATATTGCTACCATCAAACTGTCAAAGAATACAAGTCAAACGGTTCTTTGATTCGTTCTAAAACGGATTACTATCAGGCTATTGGTGGTTAAGTCACTCCGTTTGTAAGGAAAGGGTTGAAAATGGATTTTCTTAAACAAAAAGGGCCATTAGCAAGAGAATTCTGCAACACGTTGATTTACATTATTTCGTTAGTGTCATTAAAGCCTTCAAGCCTTCAGAGGGTGTTGACAGAACTTCAATGGAATGGGATGTGGTTCTTTTCTCTGGCATTTTTCGCTGTCATCTTTATGGAAATGCTGTCCGATTTTTTGCTGGTTACAGATCGCTGCACTGCATGGAAAGCATTAAATGGAAATGTCAGCGAAGCCGAATTTCACAATCTTCAGCAGATTGTCCTATGCGAAAATCAGAAAGTTTCCATTGAGAAGAAACTTGCAAGTACGATACTACTGGTTCTGATGATATGTGCAACTGCTGCATTTGTGTGGTTTACCTTTTTGGTATAAGGTTTTGTTATGAAAGAGATAATTATTATACCACATATTGGAATTGGACAATTAAAATTAGGTATGGCACCAGATGAGCTAGAAAATGCTCTTCTACAAATGAAGAAACAGTGGTCGAATTCTTCTGATGAAGCAATGCAAATGGAGCGTTGTGCTGAAACTGGTGATCCTAATTTGATAACAGGACGATATATGGATAATGATTCGTTCTTTCTGGTGCAGTATCGGAACGGAAAAGCTACTGAAATCGGCATCCAGAGAGAGTTGTCTAAAGTGGCATCAATAAAATTGTTCGGGCTGGATATGTTTAATACAACCGCCGAGTGTATTATTGATAGCTTAATGAAAAAGGACA
>CAUHML010000329.1 GCA_959606905.1 uncultured Bacteroides sp.
GATTGACATTGTTCAATGCCCATGTTTCGACTTCTTCTGTTTTGAAGATTTTCTGCAAGTTTACTGTTTTGATCATAATCTTATATTTTAAAAGTTATTCGTTTTTGATTACTTCTGCAGGATTCTCGTTGGCTGCTTTCCATACCCGCCAACTGATTCCTGCTATGACTGTCAGAGCCAGCCCTATAAGAATAAGGATGAATGGTAATGGACTGATACTGACCTGCCGGACATAGTTTAATATCCATTGCTTGATAATGACGTATGTGATTGGAAAAGCGAACAGTGCAGCAATACAAAGCATGATTAGATATTCCCGGAAAAACAGGAATAGAATGCTCCATACTGTGGCTCCATTTACTTTACGTATTGCAATTTCTTTACGACGTTGTTCGCAAGTAAGTGTTACTAAAGAATAAATGCCGAACATGGCGGTAAGAATACATACTAAAGACGCGAAACTAAGCAGCCGGGTCAGCATTTCTTCGGAACGCAGGTAATTATTATATACTTCTTCTTCACTGTTCAGACGCAAGATATTCTCAGGAGAACATTCGGTCTGGTAAAGGTGTTCAAGGGCTTTACGACATTCATTCCACGTTCCTTCTTTATATTTGAATAAGATACCGGCAGAACGCTGCATTAATCCCATTTGTTCTCCAACCAGAAAGCCTGTATGGGGAATGGGTAAAGTCGGTGCTCCATAATGGCAATCCTTCACTACGCCGACAATTGTATAGGTAATGTATGATTGTATAATATGTTTGCCGATGGCTTCTTGTGGGCTCCATCCCATTCGGCGCGCCAGTGATTCATTGATAATGATGTCTTCATAAGTAGATAGGTCATCAAGCCATTCACCGGCTAATAAGGTGATATCGTAAAAACGGAAAAAATCTTCTTTCCCTAAAAATAACTTAACCGGAACTGGCGTATCAATAGGAATATCCAGTCCCTCCCAATTGTCAAATTGTCCGATAGCTGTCAGTTGTGATACTATGGGGTAATAGTCAGGTTGCATAACTTCGGTTATCATGGGAAGTTCTTTTATTTTTCTTATTAAAGGAGTATAATCCATGTCTCCCATAACAGAGAAGCTGCCCCGATTCTTAATTTTCAATCCTAAATCGCGGTGACGCAGGTAATCCAATTGTTGGTTTATCAACACGGTACATCCTATAAAAGACAAACAGACAAACAATTGAAGAACTATACTTCCTCTACGTAACTGTGTACCGGTACTCCTTCCGGTATTGTAACGCAAAGAGAGGTGTAGGGAACGATGATATAGTATATATAAAAGTCCGATAATGGCAGTCAATATAATTAGGGAGATCAAACCGATGAAAAGAAAGGCTTCTCCGTATAAAGAGGATTTTGCTGTATCAATTCCTGTAAGTTCTATGAAAGATGGAAAGCATATTTCTATCAGCAGAAATCCGGTAGTAACTGCACACGCCAACAGAAGCAAAAATTCCACAGTTAAGAGAGAAACAAGCGAGCGGATGTTGGCACCGTGTATCATTCGCAGTGTCATTTCCCGTTGACGGACTCTCATGCGGTTAATAAATAAGGTGAGATAATTGATTAACGCACACGTTATGATTAATATACCGGCTATTGAAAAATAGATGATATACTGAAAAGTTATTCCAGCTTCTTTATCATCTCGGAAATCTTTTGCATAATGTAGTTTGGAAAGCGGAGTAAGTATAATCCGTTCAATGCCGGTTTTTCTGGTCAATGTCACTTGTTTCAGTTCGGCAGGCAGGTTGGCATTGATTTTTGATTCTAATTCTTCAATGTCTGTATCCGGCTTTACCTTAATCAGTATGCTCCAAGTGATATACCACCAGGTTTTTCCCAATTCTGGGTTGCCTATAAAGTCAAAAGGAAAATTGGTATGTCTGTTTTCAGCTTGGACAATGGCACAAATTTTTTTGGTACGTCTGAGCATTTTCACCTCTTTTCCTATCGGGTCTTCCGTTCTTAACCATTTTTTTGCAGCTTCTTCAGTGATTGCTATTTCGGCATTATCTTTGGGGAGCATAAAGTTACGGTTTCCCTTAATAATCCGGATATCCATCAGATTCATCCATGCACTGTCTGCTGATGAAAAAACGGCATCCTGATATTTGTCATTCACGCTGATTCGTTCAGAAATGAGATGAAAGGGGGCGGCAACTGCTATATCCGGAAAGTGCTGGGCCAAATAAGCGGCTAAAGAATAGGGAACTCGTGTTGAAATTTTCCCTTCCGTATATTCGTCATTAGTGCGTACCATATAGATACGGTCGGCATCCTGGCGGAAATGGTCGTATGTCATTTCATAATGTATCCAGTAAAGGGATAATGAAAAACAGACAAATCCTACAGCCAGTCCTAGAATACTGACTGCCGATTGGACTTTGTACTTTACTAAGTTCCTGATTGCTATTTTCAGACAATGTTTTATCATAGTTGAATCTATTTCTTATCATTCGTTCTTGATTACTTCTGCCGGATTAATTCGTGCTATTCTCAGAATACGGAATAATACCGTGAGGGCCGTAATAAATGTTATTCCGATGAAAATT
>CAUHML010000330.1 GCA_959606905.1 uncultured Bacteroides sp.
CGTGCAAAGTTAGTGATTTTTAGTAAGTATATGGAATAATCAGAAATATTTCTCCTTTAAAATTTCTGACAGACCATACTTATTATAAGATATTGTTATTCGGGGGCTTTGCCGGAAGCTGGGAAATTGCAAAAAATGTTATATTGTGATGCAGTGATTTGCACTTCTTTGCATTTAATATAAAAAAGGAAAAACACATGAATATAAATGCCCCTTTGTCTATTCGTCGTCGGATGGGTCTTGAAATATTCCGGCGGTTGGAAAATGAGCGTACGGAAGAGCATCAGTTGAAGCAACTATTTTGGGAATGTACTCTTCGTTGTAATTTGCATTGTCGACATTGTGGCAGTGATTGTAAAAAGATCGCTGGTCATCCTGATATGCCGAAGGAAGATTTTCTTCGGGTGTTGGATAGTGTCTCAGCTCAAAATGATCCGCATAAAATCTTTGTGATTATTACTGGTGGGGAACCCTTGATGAGGAAGGATCTGGAAGAGTGTGGGCGTGCTATTTATGAAAGAGGGTTTCCTTGGGGAATGGTAACTAATGGACTATATATGACTCGTGAACGATTGAATGGGCTGTTGGATGCCGGATTGCATACGGCTACGGTCAGTCTTGACGGTTTTGCGACGGATCATAACTGGATGCGGGGCAACCCGCAAAGTTTTGAACGGGCTGTTGAAGCGATCAAGTTGATGGTACAGGTTCCTGATTTTGTTTTTGATGTGGTTACTTGTGTAAATAAGCATAGTTATATGCGTTTGGAGGAGTTGAAAGACTTCTTGATAAGTTTGGGGGTAAAAGGTTGGCGGCTTTTTACTATATTCCCGGTAGGGCGTGCAGCCAAAGATCCTGAACTTCAATTGTCTAATGAGGAGTTCAGAGGAGTAATGGAATTTATTAGGAAGAGCCGTAAGGAAGGACGGATCCATGTAAGTTACGGTTGTGAGGGATTTCTAGGTAATTATGAGGCTGAAGTGCGCGATACTTTCTTCGCTTGCCGGGCGGGAATATCGGTCGGCTCAGTTCTTATTGATGGAGCGATTTCTGCTTGTCCCAGTATTCGTGCCGATTATCACCAGGGAAATATTTATGAGAATGATTTTATGGAAGTATGGAATCATAGATTCAAACCTTACCGTGACCGAGAATGGATGAAAAAAGATGAATGTGCTGATTGTAAATATTTTCGTTTCTGTAAAGGGAATGGCATGCACCTGCGCGATGAAAATGGAGATTTATTGTTCTGTCATTTAAAAAGATTGCAAACACCATAAAAAAGAAAGGAATGAAGAAGATGAAACAGAAGAAAGTATTGGAGCAGAGCTTATGCGGTGTGCTGGCTTTATTGGGTTTTGCTGCTTGTGCTGAAACCTCAGTGGAATATGGAACTCCTACTATGGATTTCTGGGTAAGAGGTAAGGTGATATCTGATGACGGAAAGGCTTTGAAAGACATTCAGGTAATTGTAAAAAATGAGAATGCATATTATAATGATGAAGAAGGGGAGTTGGTCCGGATGAATGATACTATTTATACAGATTCTGGAGGTGAGTTTGTTTCACAGATGATGAGAGACGGATGGGTCGATACGAAGAAATTGATATTTAATGATATAGATGGTGAGGCAAATGGAGGAACTTTTAAATCGGATTCTGTCTGTATGAAGGATATGGAAAGTAAACAAATAAAGAAAGGAGACGGAAACTGGTATTTAGGTACTTATGAATACAACATGGAAATAAAACTTTCTAAAGAAGATAAATAACATAAAAACTGACTTTAAACTATTAGGGATTATGAACATGAAAAAGAAAATGACAGTACATCGGTTATTGTCCGGAGCGTTGGTTTTACTTGGATTCGCTTCTTGCAGTAATGAAGATGAGAATTGGGAGATACGATGTGAATATGGTACTCCTTATAGCAAATTCTTAGTGAAAGGTACAGTGACTTCGGATAAGGATGAGCCTTTGAAAAACATTCAGGTAATCGTAAGGCAAGATTGGAATAATGGCGTTTTCCCTGCCGATACAATTTATACAGATGAAAAAGGAGAATTCAAGACCGAAGACTTGAGTATAGGTGGAATTAATGAACAGAAAGTCTATTTTAATGATATAGACGGCGAAGAAAATGGTGGTGCATTTAAATCAGATTCTGTTTTAATCAAAGATATGAATCAAAAGAAGTTGGAAGAGGGTGGACATTGGTATGTAGGAAAATTTGAGTTCTCTCCTAAAGGTTCGATAAAGCTATCGAAAAAAGAGAAAAATAGGGAAGATTAATGAACTAAACTTTTCTTATTCTGTTTTTGATGAAAACCTTAGATTGAAAGAATCATGAATGCGTGGTATAAATTCATTTTGAATGTACTTTTCTCTAAAAAGAGTGAGAATAAAGATTGGGAAATGACCGATGAAGAAGAGGATATACTTGCAAATTACATTGAACTGGATTCATTGATGCAGGTCATTTATCATGCAAAGGAAACTGAGCCCGGCAGCTAAACTAGCCGGCCCAGTCTTCTCTATCAAGATTTCTATAGCTTATCGCTTCTGCCAGGTGGA
>CAUHML010000331.1 GCA_959606905.1 uncultured Bacteroides sp.
ATATCGCTAACTTTAAGTTGCGTAAGAAAATGCCGATTGGTGTTATGGTAACTTTACGTCGCGAGAGAATGTACGAATTCCTTGAAAAATTGGTTCGTGTAGCTCTGCCGCGTATCCGTGACTTCAAGGGTATTGAAAGTAAGTTCGATGGAAAGGGTAACTATACCCTTGGTATTCAGGAACAAATTATTTTCCCTGAAATTAATATCGATAGTATTACCAGAATTCTCGGAATGAATATTACCTTTGTAACCTCTGCGCAAACAGATGAAGAAGGTTATGCCTTGTTGAAAGAATTCGGTTTACCGTTTAAGAACGCTAAAAAAGATTGATAATATGGCAAAGGAATCAATGAAAGCACGTGAAGTAAAGCGTGCCAAATTAGTAGCCAAATATGCCGAGAAGAGAGCTGCATTGAAGCAAATCGTTAGAACAGGTGATCCTGCGGAAGCTTTTGAAGCTGCACAGAAATTGCAGGACCTGCCCAAGAATTCTAATCCGATTCGTATGCACAACCGTTGCAAATTGACAGGTCGTCCTAAAGGATATATCCGTCAGTTCGGAATCTCCAGAATTCAGTTCCGTGAGATGGCATCCAATGGTCTTATTCCAGGTGTAAAGAAAGCAAGCTGGTAATTTTTGTTTTTTAAATATTGTCAGGGCAGTCCTGATTAATTTAATTTATTTTTATATGACTGATCCAATAGCAGATTATTTGACGAGGTTGCGGAACGCTATTCAAGCAAAGCATAGAGTAGTAGAAGTTCCTGCTTCAAATTTGAAAAAAGAAATCACTAAGATTCTTTTTGAAAAAGGCTACATTCTTAATTACAAGTTTGTAGAAGATGGTCCTCAAGGTACTATAAAGGTTGCCTTGAAGTATGATCCGGTTAACAAAGTTAACGCTATCAAGAAGCTGGAAAGAATTTCTTCTCCGGGTTTGCGTCAATATACCGGTTACAAAGAGATGCCGCGAGTTATTAATGGTTTGGGTATTGCTATAATATCTACTTCCAAAGGTGTAATGACCAACAAAGAAGCCGCTGAACTGAAGATCGGTGGTGAAGTTTTGTGTTATGTATATTAATAGGAGGAATTAGCAATGTCAAGAATAGGAAAATTACCCATTAGTATTCCCGCTGGAGTAACAGTTACTCTGAAGGATGATGTGGTTACCGTAAAGGGACCCAAAGGCGAAATGAGCCAATATGTAAATCCTGCTATCAATGTTGCCATCGAAGAAGGCCATGTCGTTTTGACAGAGAATGAAAATGCAATGCTGGATAATCCGAAGCAGAAGCATGCATTCCACGGTCTGTACCGTTCATTGGTTCACAACATGGTTGTTGGTGTATCTGAAGGATATAAGAAAGAGTTGGAACTTGTCGGTGTAGGTTACCGTGCTTCTAATCAAGGCAATATTATTGAATTGAACTTAGGTTATACGCACAGTATCTTTATACAGTTGCCTGCTGAGATCAAAGTAGAAACTAAGTCTGAGAGAAACAAGAATCCTCTTATCCTTTTGGAATCTTGCGACAAACAATTGCTTGGTCAAGTTTGCTCTAAAATACGTTCTTTCCGTAAGCCTGAACCGTATAAAGGTAAAGGTATTAAGTTTGTTGGCGAAGAAATTCGTAGAAAGTCTGGTAAATCAGCCGGTGCTAAATAATCATTTAAATTGATAGTATTATGACAACAAAAATAGAAAGACGTATTAAGATTAAATATAGAGTACGCAATAAGATTTCAGGTACAACTGAATGTCCGCGTATGAGTGTGTTTAGAAGCAATAAGCAAATCTACGTTCAGATTATCGACGATTTGTCCGGTAAGACTCTGGCTGCTGCATCTTCTTTGGGTATGACTGAAAAGATGCCTAAGAAGGAACAGGCTGCCAAAGTAGGTGAACTGATTGCAAAGAAGGCTCAGGAAGCAGGTATAACTACTGTTGTTTTCGACCGTAATGGTTACTTGTATCATGGGAGAGTAAAAGAAGTGGCTGATGCTGCTCGTAACGGTGGACTTAAATTTTAATCATTATGGCAGGACTTAATAATAGAGTTAAGATTACAAACGATATAGAACTGAAAGACAGATTGGTTGCTATTAATCGTGTAACCAAAGTAACCAAAGGTGGTAGAACTTTTAGTTTTTCTGCTATTGTGGTAGTAGGAAATGAAGAAGGTATCATCGGTTGGGGTCTTGGCAAAGCAGGCGAAGTAACCGCTGCTATTGCTAAGGGTGTTGAATCAGCAAAAAAGAACCTGACTAAAGTACCTGTACTGAAAGGTACGGTTCCTCACGAACAGTCTGCTAAGTTTGGCGGTGCTGAGGTATTCATTAAACCGGCTTCTCACGGTACTGGTGTAGTGGCAGGTGGTGCAATGCGTGCAGTGCTTGAAAGTGTTGGTGTAACGGATGTTTTGGCTAAGTCAAAAGGTTCTTCCAACCCACATAACTTGGTGAAAGCTACTATCTTGGCATTAAGTGAAATGCGTGATGCCCGTATGGTTGCTCAGAACAGAGGAGTTAGTATGGAAAAAGTATTTAGAGGATAAGGAGGAAGAA
>CAUHML010000332.1 GCA_959606905.1 uncultured Bacteroides sp.
GCATAAAGAACACTGCCAATTCCCAAAGCAATCAGCAGAAGCAAAAACCTCTTCTTTAGAAAACAATAGTTGAATTTCATAATAGTAATAGCAAAGATAACAAAAAAAAGCGATTTATTCGTTCAGAACAAATCGCTTTTCATATATGAAGTAAATTTGCTCTTATTCAGCAACTACCTCGAAAGGAATTTCTACCGAAACCTCCTTGTGAAGCTTAACGATAGCCTTGTAGCTACCAACTTCTTTCACAGCGTCTTTTACAACGATGATCTTTCTGTCAACTTCATGACCCAGTTTAGACAATGCTTCAGCAATCTGGATGTTACCAACAGAACCGAAGATAGTACCGGTTGAGCTAACTTTAGTTGCGATAGTCAAAGAAACGCCTTCCAACTTAGCAGCCATAGCTTCAGCATCTTTCTTGATTTTCTCAAGTTTGTGAGCGCGCTGTTTCAGTTCTTCAGCCAACATTTTCTTTGCAGAAGGAGAAGCGATGATAGCTTTTCCAGTCGGGATCAGATAATTACGACCGTATCCGGATTTCACGTTTACGATATCGTTCTTATAACCCAAGTTTACTACGTCTTCTTTCAATATAATTTCCATACTTTTCCTCCTTCTTATTTCATCATGTCAGTTACATAAGGCAACAATGCCAAGTGACGAGCTCTCTTCACAGCCTGCGCGATACGACGTTGGAACTTCAAAGAAGTACCTGTGATACGACGCGGAAGGATTTTACCTTGTTCATTCAAGAATTTCTTCAAGAATTCAGGATCTTTGTAGTCGATGTACTTAATACCGCTCTTTTTGAAACGGCAGTATTTTTTCTTCTTAACGTCTACTGAGGGCGGAGTTAAATATCTGATTTCTGATTGAACTTGTTGTGCCATGATTAATCCTCCTTTTTGTTTGATTTAACACTTCTTCTTTTAGCAGCATATTCTGCAGCATACTTATCCATCTTAAAAGTCAAGAAACGGATAACGCGTTCATCACGACGGAAATTAACTTCCAACTTGTCAATTACAGTAGGATCTGCATTGAACTCAATCAGTTGATAAAAACCTGTAGACTTTTTCTGAATTGGATAAGCCAATTTCTTCAGTCCCCAGTTTTCTTCATTGATAATCTCAGCACCTTCAGCTTGAAGAACACCTTTGAATTTTTCTACCGCTTCCTTCATCTGAACATCAGATAAAACGGGAGTTAAAATGAAAACGGTTTCGTATTGATTCATACTTCGTTTAATTAAATAAATAAATTATTTGATTTTAAATGCGGGTGCAAAGTTAGACATTTTATTTTGAACTACAAATATTTAATCTTTTTTTGTATCCGAAGATAGGATTTATCCGGGAAGAGACTTACCTTTGCAAAGTTGTTTAAACAATAATTTCATGATAGAGCAATTCAATTTCGACATTCGACTTATATTTGCCATATTAAATGGCAAAGTTTCTGCGGCAATCAACCGGAAACTGTATCGTAACTTCCGTCAGAACGGATTGGAAATCAGCCCCGAACAATGGACGGTACTCATTTTCCTGTGGGAAAAAGACGGCGTGACGCAACAAGAGTTGTGTAATGCAACTTTTAAAGACAAGCCCAGCATGACCCGTTTGATAGATAATATGGAACGGCAACATCTTGTTGTGCGCATTTCCGATAAAAAAGACCGCCGCACCAACCTGATCCATCTGACCAAAGACGGGAAAGAACTGGAGGAAAAAGCGCGTGTCATTGCCGGACAGACTCTGAAAGAGGCTCTTCACGGTATCACTCTCGACGAATTGAGCATTGGACAGGAGGTACTGAAAAAGGTGTTCTACAATACAAAAGATTAGATAGAAGAACTTCTCTCCAAATCATAAAATCCACTAAATCGTGCATTTATAATGGAATTTTTATCCAAATAATTTCGCCCGTTAAAGAATTATGCTTTAATTTGTGACTGGAATATTATAATCTATTAAAATACACACACATGAAAGGTTTATTAAAGAACTTAGGATTGATATTAATCTTGGTCGGAGTAGTCATCCTGCTGGCTTGTTCCTTTACAGGAAATGTAAACAACAACGCCATCCTGGGTACTTCAGTAGTACTTGTAGTACTGGGACTCATTTCTTATATTGTTATTAATAAGAAGATCGCTGATTAATTTCGCAAAATCAATAAAAAATCCCGGAAACGAATGTTCCCGGGATTTTTTATTTGGAGTTATCTCAAATCATTAAGATTCAACTTCCGGAGTAATCAGCTTATAGCCTTTTCCGTGAATATTGATAATTTCGATTGAATCGTCTTCTTTCAGATGCTTACGCAATTTCGTGATATACACGTCCATACTACGGGCATTGAAATAGTTATCGTCAATCCAGATTGTTTTCAGAGCGAAGTCACGTTGCAAAATCTCATTGGCATGTGCGCAAAGCAATCCGAGCAGTTCAGACTCTTTGGTAGTCAGCTTAGTTTGTTTGCCTTCTGACGACAGAATTTGTTTCTGTGTGTCGAAAGTAAACTTACCAATCTTATAGATATTGCTTTCTTTGTTCTTCTTTCCAC
>CAUHML010000333.1 GCA_959606905.1 uncultured Bacteroides sp.
CGGTTGCTTCAATAGCATGATTTCTGAAATTTTTCCCATAATACATTGTTTTTAGAGGGTTGATAATTAATTATTTCTTGATGACCGGAATATAGATGTCGGTAATTAGTTCTGTTTTAAGGGTGGAGGCAGGGCGGTTCATATACATTTCAAAGCTAAAGGTGCTTTGAGGACGATATTTACTTTCCGGGAACCACTCTTCATAAATAGTCCGGTAGAATTTATGCAATAAAGAGTAGTCGCCGATATGCCTGAATACAGCATAACGACCACCGGGAACTTCCATCACTCCCGGCTGGGAATCATTTTCTTTGTTATCGATTATTACCCCGAGATAGAAGCGACATTTATCTATTGGGGTGATGGCCGGGTCGTCCATACTAAGGCTGACAAACTTATCATTCGACTTTTCTTCATTGCGCTGCCTAGCATAGTTGGTGAGCCTATCCCATATTAACTTGTATCGGAGTTCATCCTTATACTTTTCACCCACCTCGATACAAAATACTTTCATCGGCAGAATCGACCGGATTTCAGGAGTGATAACCGCATGCTGTTCGTCATACATCGGCTTATACTTCTCCCTATATTGAGAAGTTGACACTCCAAAATGTTTTTTGAAGGCTTTTGCCAGACTGAATTTAGTTTGATAGTTTGTCTGCTCCGAAATCTGATTTAATGTAAAGTCGGTGGATACTAACAGATGTGCTATATGTTCGAGACGCAAACGTTGTATGTAGCTTCCAATATTTTCTCCGGCAACGGTTTGAAACACTCTTCTGAAGTGATATTTGGAAAGTCCGCTTATCGTACTAAGTATATCTGCATCTAAACTATCGAATAAATGATTATTGATGTAAACGACTATATCCTGAATCTTTTGGTGATGGATATTACTGGTTTCCAGCTTCTGTTTCCATCGGTTCAGTTTGGGTAACCGTTCGTTGAGTATTCGCCTAAGTTCCTCCGGCGAATAAGCGGTATCTGCATATTCATTGTACTTGTCGGTGTATTTTATCCAGATATTAATCATTTCCGACATCGGAATGTCGACGATATATTTTCCATCTTTCAGGCAGTAGTAGCAATATTCGTCACTTCGGGAACCGTCGGAGTTAGTACCCAGATATTTCTCTATATCAAAGCGGAGAGGCATCCCGCAACTTTGACAATACCTTTTATTTATATCTGATTCAATCATCGGTTGGGTTTTCGTTTGATGGATAGCAGTCGCTCCATATCATTAAATAAATAAGTGTCTTTCAATTCGAACATAAGCCACTTCCCATCGTGGAAAGTAGTCGTCTCATCGTATATCTTTTGAGTCTCATTGGAGAATACTTCTCGCAGAGATTCAAATTTGGCACGCTCATCTTTACCTAAAATGACCAAGAAGCCAATCGTTTGTTCTTTGGCGTATAGGGCACACAGCGTTTTTCCGCCTTTGCGATATTTATATTCGTATGTCCATTTTTTTCCTCCATGGTTCCATAGTTGTTCCATATTGTACTTTTGCTCGATAAGCTGGCAAAGTGAAGTCCATATATCATAAAGTTCCTTACCTATCAAGGCTTCCAGTGTTTCAGGAGTGGGAATCTGCAAAGTTTCTTTCATGGTATTCTGTATTTACTTTTGATTATCCATATCACAAAGGTAGGCTGATTTTCTAATAGATCGTTGTCCAATATAGGCATTTTGTGTGTAGCTGGTGAACAATCTGCCCGGAAATTAATTTATTTTGTAAAAGCGAAATATTGGCAGTATAACCTTTATCTTTGCATTAATTTAAAAACAAAGCCCCAATTAAAGAAAATGAAAACAATATTATTAGCAGTAGGTACGCTCTGCCTCATGGCAGGTTGCTCGTCAAAAGTGGCAAGCTCAAAAGGAATCGTTAGTGATGCAACCATGAACACGGTAACGATTGTTACAGATAAGAATGATACTCTTTCGTTCAGTACGATGGATGCAAATAAAGATGAAGTCAACGGTTTGCTTCTGAATGATACGCTGGAAGTGTTCTATACCGGAATATATACACCGGGAATGCCGGCTTCTAAATTAGTTCAGTATCCGCAATCTCCGATTGTGGGAGGTGATCGGGATGAACATGGCTGTATCGGTTCTGCCGGATATGTATGGTGTGAAGTGCAAAAAGACTGTATCCGCTTGTTTGAGAAAGGAATCCGCACGGAATCGGTGGACGATAGTAATGCTTCTGCCTTTATTGTGTTTAGTCCTGACTCTACGCAACTGGAACTTTTCTTTTCCAATAATCAACCCAATGAAATATTGGAGAGACGTGGCCTGCCTTCAGGAGGTTATGCATGGAACGTGGAAGATGACGATACGAAAAATGTACGGCTAATAGATGGCTTGTGGACAATCAGCCAAAGAAATAAGTTAATTTATAGCCAAAAGGCCGGAAACTGATTTTAAAAGCTCCGGCTTTCTGACGCTCTGTTTGTAGAGTAATGTTCTAGGTAATTAAATTAATAAGTGGATATCAAAGATGCTGAATATATAAACTTCCATCATAATCTTTGTATTTAGCATC
>CAUHML010000334.1 GCA_959606905.1 uncultured Bacteroides sp.
GCTTCTCCTTTGATTGTCATTTTTTCTGCAATGTTTACCGTAGCTCCTTCAGCAGGTGCAGATATGGAGCATGTTACATGTTGCTCGGGAGTAGGGTCGTTGTTGTCGTCACCACAAGCAATTAGTCCTAAGACTGCGAATAAAAAGAATCCAAATTTTTTCATAAATGTATTTATATTTAGTGAGTAATAATATAATCGTTAGTCTTTGATACAACGGACAGGAAGACCTACTCCCGGATTGAATTCTGCATTGGTTACAAATGTGTGGAGGTCTGACCATAAACGTACGGTGATACCGAATTCAGGTCCCATTTGTACTCCGGCTGTCGAACTCCACCAGCCGGCACTGTAGCAGGTATGCATCCAATCTTCGTCACCTGCACATGCACGGAATCCGATGGGTAAACCGTTGAACAAGGTTGCATTATTCTTTTCCATTTCTACGCCAACCCAAGTTGGTTGAGGTTCTATTTCTGTATATTCCGGCAGCATCCACATTGTTGTTGAAGCTAAAGCTTTTGCTATTGCTGTTTCGTCTACCTGACCATCATTCATGATAGCGGCCATGCCGGAGTCTAAAACATATTTAGATAATGTCTGCCATTCTTTTTGCGACGGAATATGCCATCCGTCAGGACAAACACCTTTTATATTTCGTGTTTCATCTTCTCCTAATGCTGTTTCACCTTGAAGTGCTGCAGGTAAGTTATAGTAGGCTCCATAAGCTTTTAAATAAGCTTTTCCCAAGTCTGTTTTGATATCACTGTCGAACATAACATAATATTTGGGCGCTGTTGAAGATATATCAAAATTCTGTTCCGGTAAATAACGTAAATTCTCTGCCATCCAGATTTGTTCTGCAAGTTGTACCGTCTTGTATACATTTCCATCACGTGTATCTGTGAGGTCTTCTCCGATTTGAGGTGGTGCAGGTCTGTCACCGAGTTCTGTTGTGACAGTAATAGTTGCCAAAGCACTGCCTTCATGATCTCCTTTGACTGCTAATTCAATTTTCAACTCTCCTGGTTCAGCTTCCTTGGGGAAAGTGTATTCATAGTAGAATGGAACCGAACTTATGTCGGTAATAACTTCTCCTCCTACTTTAAGTTCAGCGGAGATAATTTTACCATAGTTAGTCGTTCCTTCTCCTCTGATAATCAGTTTGTCTGATATTATAACGGTTTCTCCGTTAGTCGGCATAAATATCTCACAGCTTACCTGTTGGTCCGGAAGTATTTCTCCTCCTCCGCTTGCGGTGCTGTTGTCATCTTTACAGCTTGCACCAAGTAATCCTAATGCCACGATAAAGCTAGTTAATAGTATCTTTTTCATATGTTATTGGATTATGTCTTCTTTAAATAGAATACAATTAATAAAAATGGACAGATTGTCTATAACTTTCTGTAGTTTTGCATCTTCATATACCCGGAAAACAAAACCGAAAGGATCACTTTCTTTTATTCCGGAAAAAGCGAAAACGAATGTTCCGTCTGTTAACATTACGGGGCCTAATGAGATTGTTACAGAAGGATCTTTTACATAATATAGGTCAGAGCTAAGAATTTCGAATGAGAGATATAAATTGTCCTCGAAGACTCCTAGGTTTTGACCGGCCCCAAAAGCCAGGCAATTGTCTATGGCTTTTGCTTTCAGTTTGTAAGGCAATCCGGTTAGAATGTTTGAAAGCAGGTATGTTCCGTCTTCCTGTTTCTCAATGGTGACATCTTTCAAACCGTAATTCATTTGCCCGTCTGAAAACATACCTTGCCATGTTCCGGTAAGCTCGTCAACATCATATTGTATTACCTGATAAGAAGCCGATCTGTCTTTTGCTGCCACATTGACAATAGCTCCTCTCATTTTTCCGGAGGTATTTTCTTTTACCTTGAAATTTATTCCCTTCGCATTCTGTTCAAATGACAACCATTCTTGAGCTTCTGCGGGTATGTCTATTGTATAATCGAAAGAACTTTGTAGTTTTATTGGCAGAGTAGCTGCTTTATTGTCGGTACGGAGCATCCATTCGTCTTTGCCGAAGATGAAAACAGCTCCGGATTGATTGATGTTGAATGCTTCTGTCTCTACTCCGTTACTGATTGTCAATAAAGCGTTTCTACCAGAGTATCCGGTGTTTTCTTTTACTTCGAATACTACTTCATTGGGGTTTACTTCTTTCAGCACACACCAGTCGGCATTAACATCTGCTGTTATATTGCCTGTTGCCTGAAGTTGTATATAGCCTTTTCCTCCAGTCGCTTGGAAATTAGTATTTACAGCTTTGATCTCTAACCTGGATTCGCTGCTTTCCGTATCATTGCATCCCGCTATTGCTATGGTGCAAAGTACAAATAAGAATATATTAAAAAACTTTCTCATAATTGTATTAATTACCTTCGTTTTCTTTTTCCATTAAGATTGAGTTATACCAACTCCAGTAACCCATTAGTCCTGAAGTTGAATATTCATCGGATGAATAAGCCCAGATTATCAATGACGTATTTTCTTGGCTTGCTTTATCCGCGAAGTAGAAAGTGAAAGG
>CAUHML010000335.1 GCA_959606905.1 uncultured Bacteroides sp.
CATTATGGGGAATAAATAAAAGGTAATTCATGGATGGTTGAACTATATCCCTGCTTTTCAACCATCCTAAAAAAGCATGAATTGCTCGCTCTGCCCTAAGTGGCTGTGCTATTTTAGAAAAACTTAATCCTGAGTTAAGCAAAAAAACATAATCAATAAAAATATATACGCAAAAAACATTGATTAAGTGAATATATCATGGAAGAAAAATATAACCGGAGTAGTGTATGGCCAATCTCTACGACTTGAAAAAGTTCGACTTAAATCTTCTTGTCATATTTGAGTGTATTTACCAGCATTTAAGCATTAGCAAAGCTGCTGAATCACTATATATCACCCCATCAGCCGTGAGCCAGTCGTTACAACGCTTACGTGCGCAATTTAATGACCCTTTATTCATTCGCTCAGGAAAAGGTATCGCGCCGACGACAACAGGGTTAAATCTGCATCACCATCTTGAGAAAAATCTCAGAGGCCTTGAACAAACAATTAATATAGTCAATAAGTCCGAACTAAAGAAAAACTTTATTATCTACGGCCCTCAGCTCATTTCTTGCTCTAATAATAGTATGCTGATCCGCTGCCTACGGCAAGATTCCTCTGTCGAGATTGAGTGCCATGATATCCTCATGTCAGCAGAGAATGCTGAAGAACTGTTGGTTCACCGCAAAGCCGATCTGGTGATCACCCAAATGCCAGTGATCAGCCGTTCCGTCATTTGCATGCCATTGCATACGATTCGCAATACTCTAATTTGTAGTAATAGGCATCCACGAATTACTGACAATAGCACTTATGAACAAATTATGGCAGAAGAGTTCACCCAATTAATATCTAAATCAGCAGGGGTTGATGATATTCAAATGGAAATAGACGAGAGATTTATGAATCGCAAAATCTCATTTCGTGGTTCCTCTTTGCTGACAATCATTAATAGCATTGCAGTTACAGATTTACTGGGAATAGTCCCCTATGAACTTTATAATTCCTACCGTGACTTTCTTAATTTAAAAGAGATAAAACTGGAAGATCCGTTACCTTCAATAAAGCCTTACATTTCCTATAATAAATCTTCTTTAAACAATCTGGTATTCTCACGATTTATTGACCGCCTAAATGAGTGTTTTTGATATATAACTTCAGAAAGCTACTATAACTTTCACCTATTTATTCACGGCGCGAATGAAAAATAAAACACTCTGCTTTACAGTGTTTACTTTATAATTAACAGACTTATCTCACTGATCACCCTGTAACGTTCAGAGAGCGTCTTCAGATGTCTATTTATAAAATTCCTCTTCCGCTCAATATTCTGGAAGCTGCACGAGAGCGTATTACCTGGACACTCAACACCCTACCCCGCGTTTGTGTCTCATTTTCTGGCGGCAAAGACTCTGGTTTAATGCTGCATCTGACAGCCGAACTTGCCCGACAAATGGGCAAAAAAATCTGCGTTTTGTTTATCGACTGGGAGGCGCAATTCTCTTGCACCATTAACTATGTTCAGTCCCTGCGCGAGTTGTACACCGATGTCATCGAAGAGTTTTACTGGGTTGCGCTCCCGCTTACGACGCAAAATTCCCTTTCACAATACCAACCCGAATGGCAGTGCTGGGAACCTGATGTCGAATGGGTACGTCAACCTCCCCAAGATGCGATAACCGACCCTGACTTTTTCTCCTTTTACCAGCCAGGCATGACCTTCGAACAATTTGTACGTGAGTTTGCCGAATGGTTTTCACAAAAACGTCCGGCGGCGATGATGATCGGCATCCGTGCGGATGAGTCCTACAACCGTTTTGTCGCCATCGCCAGTTTAAATAAACAACGTTTTGCCGACGATAAACCCTGGACTACGGCCGCACCAGGCGGTCATAGCTGGTACATTTACCCCATTTACGACTGGAAAGTGGCTGATATCTGGACCTGGTATGCAAATCATCAAAGTCTCTGCAACCCACTGTATAACCTAATGTATCAGGCAGGCGTTCCTCTGCGTCATATGCGAATTTGCGAACCTTTTGGCCCGGAGCAACGACAAGGATTATGGCTCTATCACGTTATCGAACCGGATCGCTGGGCTGCTATGTGCGCACGAGTCAGCGGGGTAAAAAGTGGCGGCATTTACGCCGGACATGACAATCATTTCTATGGGCATCGGAAAATCCTCAAGCCAGAACATTTAGACTGGCAAGAATATGCATTATTGCTGCTCAATAGCATGCCGGAAAAAACAGCTGAGCATTACCGCAATAAAATCGCCATTTATTTGCACTGGTATCAGAAAAAAGGCATCGAGGTTCCACAAACCCAGCAAGGGGACATTGGCGCGAAAGATATCCCCTCCTGGCGGCGGATATGCAAAGTTTTACTCAATAACGATTACTGGTGTCGGGCATTATCATTTAGCCCCACAAAATCGAAGAACTATCAGCGTTATAACGAACGGATAAAAGGAAAACGTCAGGAATGGGGGATACTATGCAACAACGATTAACGCAGGATTTAACGCAATTTCTCGCCAGCTTGCCGGAAGA
>CAUHML010000336.1 GCA_959606905.1 uncultured Bacteroides sp.
TTGATGAAAAGAAAACATTGAAGTATGCAGTAGCATTCTACTTCTGTACATCAGGCAAAATAAACTTCATGTTAGGCAATAAAATGTATCAGCATATAGATACTGTTTATGACCAAAGAGAAGACGGCAGAGGCTTCAATACTTGTGAGGTCGTTTATAACTACAAGGCTCAAAAATATGAGGTTCTAAGTGTAGATACAGAGATAGGTAATAAAGAGATTACAATATTATAAGTTTAACCGACAGGGCGAAAGCCCTGCGTAATATAGAAGATTATGAACGAGAAAGAAACACAAGCAGTTTTTTGTCAAAGAGTAAACGGCATCTATATGAAGCTAACAGGCGACTATAATAAAGACGATCATTATTTTGATAGTTGTTCTTTTTATCCGGCTGGTACATTGGCGGACAGACAAGGACAAGAGATAATAACAGATAAGTATATTATAAGAGGTAGATATAATGATTTCGTCAAAGAGTTTGATCACAATCCTACCGACCGAGAGATAAACAACGCTTTAGTTTTTAGGTTTGGTCTCAATTCAAGTTTTTTAATGTAATTAATCCAGTAGCCTTCGGGCTACCACAATACACACGATTATGAAAGCGGATTTAGTTTTAGTTATCAGCCCCGAAGCCCCATTGATGAAGCAACTGGGCAAGGTATTGGGTAAGTTATGTAGTATGTGCGATTTTACCACCATAGAAAGAGGTGAGAAGTACATAACAATACAGCATGATGAAACCGGTCTTGTTGTGGCTTATACGAGTGAAGAAAGATTGAATGTGAAACATTAAATATCGATTATTATGGGTGAAATAGCAGATAGTTTAATTAGTGGTGAATTTGATTGCATCACAGGTGAATATTTAGGTGAAGAAGTTGGCTATCCAAGAACGCACGCTTATGACAGACATGAATACATGCCACCAGTTGAAAAGAAGCCTACCAGCAAGGCGAATGTCTGTATAACTAACATGTGTAAGGACAGAGGTTTCAGTAACCGTGAAAAGATTGAATTAGTAGCCAAATTCTTGTATAGCAAAGGTTACAAACAATTGCCTAACCTATCCCATCAGTATAAAATCATTCACAGCCAGTACAAGAATGATTTTAAAAGGTTTTTGGTAGAACAAGTAAAGCAAAGAAAGGATGAATAATATATTCACAATATGCTATTCAGAAGAAGAAGCAAACGAAATAGGTCACTTCATTTTGAGTAGAGGATACGAGGGTGTTCAAAATGATAGTTATAGATATTGTCGTGAAGCGATTTGGTGGGCTTTCAAAGAAGCTAAAAGGCATCATTCAAATTGCATTTACATTGGCGTTGCAGGTTGCCAAATGACAGTATCAAAATCAAAGCGAGGTCTTAGACGAAATGGTTGTAAATACATAGAGAAAAGGCGAATGTTTTACAAATTACTAAGTAAGTATTGATAAATGATTATGAACTCAATAAACAAAAACGGTTGCAGTATATGCCAGCCCGGTAAAGAGAATTACACTACCTACACAACGAAGTTAGGCAGAAAGAGAGTGAGAATGTACCAGTACGACTACCGTACTGAAAGTGGTGAACTCTTTGCTTGTTGTGCGCCTACCTTAGAGGCGTGTAGAGAAAGACGGGATAAATGGCTTAGTTCACGACAATAAGCCGATTGTCGTGTATAACGATTGAAGATATTTCGTTATCTTTGGTTATGGTAGTACCTTTGGGGTACTATCGCGGAATGGAGCAGTTGGTTAGCTTACCGCTTTGACTTGGCGGTGGTCACAGGTTCGAGTCCTGTTTCCGCAACTATTGAGTATTAATTTAAATTTGACACGATTATGAACATTCTTACATTAAGCATCAAACAGAAGTATTTCGATGAAATCTTAGCAGGCACCAAAACCCACGAATACCGTGAAATCAGACCAACCAACGCTAAGAAGTATATCACTTACCTATGTGGCGGTAAAGAATATCCGGCTGATGCAGAACTGCCTGAAGAAGGTGAGGTAGAATTGAAGCCTATCAAGTACGATGCAATCAAGCTTCTGACAGGTGCATATACGGGTAAACGTCCTTACATCATTATAGAGGTAAAGAATGCAGAAGCAGTAATTCTCACAGATGAAAACGGTAATGATATTGTTTACGAACATCAAGGCGAAGAATATCTTGCCGCACAAATGGATTATACTTTGGGTAAGATATTAGAGAAACATATAGATTGATTTGTTTAACTTTTAAAATTAGAAAGCAGAGTCGCAAGAAGAATTAACAGAGTAGCCGGGCCTCGCAGAAATATGAATGGTGCAGGGGCAGGTGGTAGATTGGTTGCCAATCGTAGAGGTACAGCAAGTGCCACACAGTTAGGATCACGCAGACAGCGTTACAGTGATCTTCGTACTTCATTTGGTTTAAGTGGTGGCTAGCTATGAACAAAGTAGAACAAGCGAGCCAATATATAGACCTCATTCGGGTAAAATCGAATGAGGCTTTACTGTTTTTATCACTTGGTAA
>CAUHML010000337.1 GCA_959606905.1 uncultured Bacteroides sp.
AATGAACTCTTTTATTTCTTCCTCGGTTGGAAGTTCTATCATGTACTTCTGTACAAAGATATTCGGGTCTAATCCGGCAGTGGCATATTTAACTAATGTATCTCCCTTTTCGGTGCAGAGCAAAATGCCGATAGGCGGATTATCATCCGACTGCATCACTTCTGCTTTAAAGTAGTTGAGGTACATATTTAACTGTGAAGCATATTCATGGCGGAACTTGTCTATCTTTAATTCCACAATAACATGGCATTTCAAAATACGGTGATAGAACACAAGGTCAGTAAAGAAATAATCTTCATCAATCAAGATACGTTTTTGCCGGGCTTCAAAGCAGAAGCCATGTCCCATTTCTAACAGGAAGCGTTGCAGATTGTCAAGAATGGATTGCTCCAAGTCGTTTTCTGTCACTAATGCACGTTCATTCAAGCCTAAGAATTCCAAAGTAACAGGGGTATTGATTACATCTTTGGGCTGTAATAAGGTTGCTTGTTGTTGGACTAAAGCGGAGAGTGCTTCTTTGTTTTTGGATAGTCCGCTACGTTCGTAATATAAAGACGCTATTTGTCGCTCCAACTCCTTTACAGACCAGCAACCACGCATAGTTTCCATTTCATAGAAAGCACGTTTTACCGGGTTTTCAATTCCCGATATGGTATTTAAATGGGTGGAAGATAATCTGTTGAATAATCTATCAGCCGGAATCATCCACGTTTCGGTTTGTGGGTATTTTGTTGATAGTTTCCAAACGCCATTTTCAGATTCGGCGGTCACCAACCGCCGAATTGGTTCAGTGAATTCGGCGGTCAATGACTGCCGAATTTGGATTTGTGATGCAATATATTGTGTGACAGACTCTTTTAGCTGTGGATAAACAAGATATAACCGTCTAAACTCTCGGAATCTTCGTTCATTCAGACCTTTTGTTTTTAGCCGTTGTTCCAGCTTTTTCAACAATTGTTCACCGTAGGCGGCACGGTCTTCTCCGTTCTGTTCGAACTCCACGATATAGCAACCCATAAGCCAGTTACGGGAAGTAAGGGCAAGGTTTACAGCATGTGCGGCTTGTGCCTGCAACGTGTTCTGTATCGTGCTGATATGTTTTACTAATGCTTCAAAGTTCATAGTTACAAAGATAAGTCTTTTATGGTTAAAACTTTAGCTCGGGCAAGCTGTTTATTGCTTCCTCTTTCAATTTATCCACCGCACGGGTGTACTTCTCCGTATGCTTCAATCCGCTATGCCCTAAAAGGCTGGCTACAGTTTTGATATTAGCCCCATTGTTCAGAATGTTCACGGCAAACGAATGTCGGGCACAATGCCAGCTTATATGTTTGTCTATCCCGGCTCTCTTTACCCAACGCTTTACTGACTTACAGCAGCTTTCGTAAGTAGGCAAATCGAATATTAAACAGTTTTTATCTGCCGGGGCTTCACCAATGATGGACAATAAACCGTCATTCAGAGGAATAACCACACCACTACTGGCAGAATGTCCCTTTGTCTTGCTTTGCTCAAACTTCAATAACCGATTAGCGTAATCCACATTCTTATAGGTAAGGTCTTTTACATCACAGAAACGCAAACCGCTGTATAAGCAGAAGATAAAAGCCCGTCTGACATTCGGGTTCTCGTTGTCATAATGGCAAGCCGCCAACTTTTGTATTTCTTCGGGAGAAAGAACATCTTTTCGAAGCATTTGGTTATCCACTTTACAGGTAACACTTTTACATGGGTCTTTCAACATTACATCATGGTCAATCGCATATCGAATAACTTTCTTGAAACGCTGGTAAATGCTTTTAGCACCCTCACCCACACTTCGGGATTGCAGATAGGCTACAAACTGCTCCATCATTTCTTTGGTGATAAGTTCCGGTTTGATACTAAACTCATTCATGGGGTATTGCTCTTTTAAGAAGTCCTTAAAACGGCTAAGCGCAATTTGTACCATGCGAATATCTTTCTTGGTATAACTGTTGATATAGGCTTGGAAATAGTCTAAGAAATTGACCGTTCTATCTTTTTTTAACCGATAACCCAACATGCTTTCTTTAAATTCCTGCTCACGCTCTGCACGTATCTTTGTGGCAAGCTCCAACGTTTCTTTGTTCTGCTGGCGTTCCGCAGGGGTACGGGGTTTATCTATCAGATACAGACTAAGGTTTTCTTTTCGCCTGTTATGCTTTACTGCAAACTTGGGCTTACCTTGCATCTTTCCACTATCATAGTACACTTGATTGCCGTTTTCATCTAATACGGGCTTTTCCTCTCTACCTAAATAATACTCTAAGTAAAGGCTAATTCTACCATCCGAGAGCTTATTTTGCTCTAACTTGGGGTTTTCTTTCGTTTTATTTTCTAACTTTGCCATTGTTTAGAGGTTTTATCCCGATTTAGGTACCATAACCGGGTGATTACGCTAAATAGTTGATTTTCTTTTGTTTTCTGATATTGCAAAGGTACAAAAGAAAATGATATTTCAAAGTGTACTAAAAGTGTACT